>CAYWNE010000081.1:0-16936 GCA_964459555.1 uncultured Burkholderiaceae bacterium
GACAAGATGTGCGATAACGGTCAACAAATTCTCCTTGGCACCTATCAAGAAACTTTAACACTATTCAAAAGACTTGGTCTCGACATCGACCAGCAGCTGTTGCGTCTACCTTTTCAGATGGTCTACCCACATCAAACGGGCATGCGCTTCAACGCACCACGTTTGCCCGCTCCATTGCATCTGGGCCTTGCCCTGATACGCGCTGATGGTTTAAGCAAAGACGACAAACTCGCACTCGCTCGCTTCTCGACCACCGCACGTTGGATGGATTGGCAACTGAATGTGGACTGTACGGTTTCTGAACTCCTCGAGCGTTACCAACAAACACCGCGTTTGATCGATTTGATGTGGCGCCCCTTATGCATCGCGGCGCTGAATACTTTGCCTGAACACGCTTCGGCCAATGTTTTTCTAGCTGTTTTACGCGACAGCCTCGGTGCCAAACGCTGTGCCTCAGACATGCTATTACCCAAGACAGACTTGAGCTCGCTGTTGCCGAATGCAGTTGCGCAGTTACTCGAGCAACAAGGCGGTCGATTATTCCTCGGCGCACGCTTGGAAGCACTTGAAAAACAGGGGGCCGCTTGGCGCTTGCATGGCAACTTACCAAGCGAACTAAGCGCACAAAGCTACGATGCCGTGGTTTTAGCGACGCCGGTCGAATCCAGCCGCGGCTTTCTGCAGCAATTAAAGTCCGATCTGGGAATGCAGCTCTTATCGGACGCACACTCCGAGCCTCGTTCTGAAGAATTCGAACACGCAGAACCTAAGGAAGAGCAAGCAACAAGCACCATCCCTGAATTTGCGTTTGAAGCGATCAGCACCTGCTATCTTCAATACGATCCCGAAGTTAGGCTCGAACGTGCATTCTTCGCTCTGCGCGATCACCCGCAACAACAGCGTTTTGCGCAATTCGTTTTCGACCGCGGACAATTAAACTCAACACAAGCTGGTCTATTGGCCGTGGTGATCAGCGCGCCACAGGAAGCGATGAAACTAGATCGCGATACGCTGACACAAAGCGTCGCTAAGCAGCTAGCCGAAGATCTGCAAATGCCGACACTCCAGCAGCCGATTTGGTCACAACTTATCACTGAGAAACGTGCAACATTCCGTTGCGAGCCTAACTTAGTGCGCCCCAGCAATCGCACTATTTTTAATGGCCTAGTGTTGGCCGGCGATTACACGCAATCTGACTATCCAGCCACCCTAGAAACTGCCGTGCGTAGCGGTCTTACAGCAGCTCGATTATTGAGTCGTTAAGTCGCTTGGCTGCGACTCGTTCTCTGCGACAACTCAGTAAATTCCCCTATCTTTCAAGGTAGTTTTCTGAATTGCGAAAGCGATCAGAAAACTGAACACTGCTAAGCAGATTGGAGAGGCTTAGTCGTACACAAAAAATCAAATCCTTCCAATCACACGAACAGAATCGGGTGGAATGGGAGATCAGGCGAGCTCGATTCGTTTCATTTTGACTTTAACGAAGAGAGCCACTATGCACCGACGTTCCAAACCAGTTAATCGCAAAACCTTAATGCACATTGCCATCAGCAGTTGTTTATTGGCGATGAGTTTTCCGTCTGATGCGCAAGACAATAACGATAACAACAAAAACAAAAAACAAGACAAAGAGACACTGCAAGAAGTGATCGTAACCGCAACGCGGCAAGCGAGCTCTTTGCTCAAAACACCTGTCGCAGTTTCCGCCATCACGCAAGAAAGCCTGACCAAAGAAGGCATTACTGATGTACGTGGTCTATCGGGATACATCCCCAATCTACAACTTTCAACCGGCGCTGATTCAGGTGTGCAAATCAGTATTCGTGGCGTCAGCTCCAATAACTTTACCGAAATTGGCGATCCTGCTGTTGGCCTCCATGTCGCCGGTCTCTACTCACCCCGACCACAAGGCGCGATGGCTTTGATGTTTGACCTCGATCAGGTTGAAGTATTGCGCGGCCCACAAGGCACCTTGTTCGGTCGCAATTCGACGGCAGGCAGTATCAACTTAATTCCCGCCAAACCGGAATTTAAGAACACCTACGGAAGTACTAATGTCGAACTTGGTAACTATCATCATCGCCAAATTAATGTGATACAAAACATTGCAGTCAGCGACAATTTCGCATTGCGTGCGACTGTGATGAATCTGAAACGCGACGGCTGGGTAAATCAAATGCAAGACTTCACCGACGTCAACATCCCCGACCATGGATTTATTGGGGATGGCATTCCCGATGTTGATCAGCGCCACAACCAAAAAGTACAACGCAAAGACTTTTATAACAATAAGAACGAATGGGCAGCCCGTTTGGCTGCACGTCTCAAAATCAGCAATGACGTGCAGTGGTTACTGGCCTATGAAAAATTTCAAAACAATGGCGCTGGCGACATTGGTTTAAAAGATTGTGAACAAGCCGCCGGAACACGCTGGGCATGTACTGGTGGCAAATGGGATTTGAAAGTGAATGTGCCGGGCAAAATCGATATGTCGATCGACACCATACGTTCTGGGCTCACATGGAATCTCGATGCGAACAATAGTATCGAATATGGATTTGCCTACGCCGATCAACGGCGCAAACAACAAGCTGATGACGACTCTGGTTATCACCCTTTGGTTAGCCACGACACAGCGACTCTGCCGGTTTCCGCAGACGGCGACTGGGGCGTTTGGCCTGTACAAGATAATTCCTCGCTAACACTGGATTCCAAGTACGTCTCAACCGTACATGACGTGCAGTTCAAGCATGCCGACAAGGATCTACGTTATGTCGCAGGTGCTTTCTGGATGCATGAAAAAAATCAGATCAACTATGCGCAGGAGTTTCTGGTTAACGCTCCCTACGGCTTCCCGATGAGCCAATACTATCGCCAACCCAATCGTCAAATCGATGCAAAAGCCTTATATGCGCAAGCAGATTGGCAATTCATACCGACTTGGACGGCGACACTCGGCGCTCGTTTTAGCCGCGATTCAAAAACCGATCAAGGCGGCCAAGTGTATGGTGGCTGGGACACCACCATTCCTGCCTATTACAACGGTCTGTATCATCCTGGAACACCGGGCACGCCGGGTTTCCGTGCACACAACAGTGCTGATCTCACGAATGGTATGGGGGCATTTGTCGGCCCTTCTGCCTACTCAGAATATGGTCCTCCGGCACAAAATGATCATTCACAGAGTTGGAAAAAACTCACTTACCGCCTAGGCTTGATGAAAGATATTAACGTCAATGAGATGATCTATACCTCACTGTCGACAGGTTACAAATCAGGTGGTTTCGGTGACAAAGACGATCGCTGCGGCGAGAAAGAATGCGTCGATGGTCCAGCAGGACCGCAGTACACCTTCTTCCCCTACAAGCCAGAAACTGTCACCAACTTCGAAGTGGGATACAAAGCGCGCCTCTTAGAAAATCGAATGAACTTCCGCGCCACCGGTTTCTTTAGTCAGTATAAAGACATGCAAGTCACTGGCGACTTCTTTGCCGCCAAAGTGAAGCACAATGGTCCTTGCCCAGATGATCAGCCTAACTGCGATATCGTTACTAAGTGGCAAACCACTAACGTCGGTGTGGTCGACATCTCAGGACTAGAACTTGAATTAGATTACAAACCGTGGGCTGGCGCGCGCCTCATGGGTTTCTTCTCTTACCTCAACACGCGTATGAAGGACTACCCTTCCTTCAGCGACAACTGGGGTTGCGGCGTGCGCCAGGAATTTGGTGCAGTACCTTGCCCTGAAGTATACAGCGGTCCTGATCGCACTTTAGCGGGACGCCAAATTTATGACATCACAGGCAATCATCTACCGCTGTCGCCGAAATTCACGATCGGTTTTAATTTCTCGCAAGAGCTTGGGCTCGATAATGGCTATTCCTTGACACCTTGGATCGCCATGAAGTGGCAAGATAAGATGTATTTCACGCTGCGTAATTTCGACAATCCGCATCTTTCTGACGCACAAAAGGCCTATGCAAAAATCGATGCGAGCTTACGCTTGAGCCCGCCAGATCGCCGTTGGTTTGCAGAAGCCTACGTGCTAAACCTGACCAACAAAATGAGCAAGAACAGTGCCGGTGATGCAGGAGGATTCATCAAGGCCACATGGAATGATCCGCGCATGTTCGGTGTGCGTTTCGGAGTTGACTATTGAACGTGTTCCCCCAGGACTCTTCTATCAATAAAAAATGGCGACTCCCCCCCAAAGTGCCATTCGCTTTCTGCGTGTGGGTAGCACAAAGGAAGCATATTGTTAGATGTAAGGACTGGTTTTCAGCGGTAGGTTTCTTTCATCACCTACCGCTGTTTTTTATATCCATCAACACCATTGTTCAAACAAATCAGCACCGGATCAACGCCTAGCTATGTGGATTTAGTGAGCGAACTATAAAATGAGTGAGCACAGTCCAAATTCTGAAGCAACTAGGGAATTCCCTTAGCTTAATGAATCGAGTCCTAGACTGATTGTTGTCGTGCGCAACAAGTGTTAAATTACATCTAACGGTGGCTCTATTTTTTCAAAAAGGCATCGCCCTCAAACCCATCACTTTTTTCCACAGCAAGGCTTTCAGAACATGCCACTATCTTCGCTGAAGTTTTCGATTAAGTTCAGTCAAAATCGATGGTGGTGGATCGCACTGAGCTTGGGCCTGACGATAGGATTATTTGTCGCCAGCAGCCTCGCATGGAACTGGTATGCCGAGCGCCAAGCCAACGCTGCGCGCCAGTCATCACTCGACTTATTGTGGATAGAGCAAAGCATTACTAATAAGCTCGAGACTCACCAAAGCATTTTGCAAAACTGGGGAGATGATATCCGGCTCGGTAACAATCAAAGTCAAGCTGAATTCTTACGCCGCATCGACAATCTGCTAAAAGAAAACCGTGCGATCTTGGCGATCGACTATCTCTCCAATGACGGTCAACGCTTACTCGGCTTGCCTATCTATGAACAGCGCCCGTCACGCTTGCCGCCTTTGAATGATCCCTTGATTGAGGAAGCAATTGCCAATGCACGCAGCCTCAAATCCGCAAGTTACAGCAAGGTCATCGAACAATTTGCCCCATTGTGGGCTCTCGTTGTACCACTTTTCAACGAAGGCAAATATAGCGGCAGCATTATCGTCACCTATGATCTCGACAAATTACTTAATCAAGAAATTCCCTGGTGGTTTGTTCAGCGCTACAACCTCAACCTCGTCGATAAAAACAATAAGCAGCTGTCGCCCAGCGATGCAGGCTTGGTCGAACATCAAGGTCAAATTAATCGCCTCGATTTTGGCGGCAGCCACACCGGCCTGAGTCTAAATACTAGCGTACGTGAGAAAACCTTTACAGATCGTTTGTTACCTAGCCTCGCCATCGCCATCATTGTCTTCGGACTGATGATCACGTGGCTACTACATTTACTGCGACGTTGGATACAAGAGCGTCGTCGCGCGCGGCAAGCACTGCGCGAACGTGATGAGCTTTTGCAGCACACCGCGCGCTTATCAAGTCTTGCAGAGTTTGCTTCAGGCATCGCTCACGAACTCAATCAACCTTTGGCTGCAATCGCAAACTATTCCGCAGCTGTCGAGGCGTTGATGCAATCACAGTCACCACAAAATGAAAAAATTCAATCGGCCATCGTCAAAATGGGTGAGGAGTCGCGTCGAGCAGGCAAAATCATGCACAGCATGCGCAGCTTTATTCATAAGCATAGTGCTGCGTTTGAGCCGCGACAGTTGGAGCAACTCGCGCAAGATGCGATTGAACTTGTAACGCCCCTAGCGCGCAGACATGGTGTCCACATCGAGCTCGTGACTCCCAACGAAAGTATGACTATCGATTGCGATGCTGAGATGCTCAAACAAGTTTTCTTTAATATTTTGCGCAATGCGATCGAAGCGCTAGCCACCAAATCGAATGAAAACAATCCTCACATACTTTGTGAATTAGCGATACGTGATCGTTACTATACGATTGTCATTGCTGATAATGGTCCGGGGCTCGCGGAGCCCGATAAACTCTTCCAAGCGTTCTATACGACCAAGAGCGACGGTATGGGCTTAGGGCTCGCAATTTGCCGTACCGTCATCGAAAATCACGGAGGGCGAATTACTGCCAGCAATGCCGACATCGCGAGCTCAAGCTCGGTTTCAGACATAAAGCATCATCCCTTTGTCGAAGCGATGACTGGCGCGCACTTCAATATACGTCTACCTCGCAATTCTCCAAACATCGTAGATATTCATCCTCATTCAAAAGAAGAACACCATGAACACCATCACTAAACCTCTGATCGCGATTATCGATGATGATGCTAGCGTCCGCAGCTCATTGTGCCTGCTGTTAGAAACACGCGGTTGGCATTGCCAAGAATTTGAACGCGCACGCGATTTTCTCAATCACGCACAAGCGGCACAGTTTCAATGTTTATTGGTTGACGTGCGCATTCCTGAAATGAATGGCCTCGAGCTCTTCGATGAACTGCAGCGACGCTGCAAGCAACAACACCTGTATTTACCACCGGTGATTTTTTTAAGCGGACATGGCGATATTCCATTGGCGGTACGCGTACTCAAGCAGGGAGCGGTTGATTTTCTGGAAAAGCCCGCCGACCATCGCAGTCTGATCGACGCCATTAGCCGTGCTCTTCAAAGTGATCAAAGCGCTCGCCAAGCGTTCGAAACCCAAGCGGAAATTCTGCGCGAAATTGCAGACCTGACACAACGCGAACGTATGGTCCTAACGGAAGTGGTCGCCGGTTATCTTGGCAAGCAAATTGCAGACCATCTCTCGATCAGCCCAAAGACGGTCGAAGCCCATCGCCTGCACATCTGCCAAAAGCTGAAGGTTAGAACCAGCATGGAATTGGCCGCTAAACTACGCGATATTCCACCAAGCCTTTGGCAATAATCTATATCCAACAAATGTACAATGTAGATTCACTTCGTTCCGATGCTGCCAAATGCGGCTATGGCTTAGCCCTCAATATTTGATCGGCCTCATAGGCTGCTTTGTCGAGAATTTTCTTGATACTGAACGCATTTGAATTAACGCCAGCACCTCCACTCAAACTAGCAATTCCTTTGGCGGTTTTATCTTGCGTTGGGCTTTCACTGGACTGCATGCTTGCGCTCATCACCTGACCAATCGAGGTTCGAAACACGTTCTCCAATTTTCCCCAAGCCGGCACTACGGGATAGTGACGACCCAATTTAATCTGTTCAAGAAAATCTGCATAATGCGCGACTTTTAGTAAGCTAGGATCATGCAGCGCATCAAGTCGTGCAGGTAACATTCCTGACTGCAAACTGTACTTAACTTGCACTTCGCGCGACATGAGATATTGCAGCAGTTTCCAAGCTTCCTCTTTGTTTTTTGAGGACTTCATCACGGCCAAATCAGAACCGGAAAACAGTGTTTGATTGCCGCGGATGCCAGCCGGATAAGGTGCGACAGAAAAATTTGCAGCAGTGTGACTTTCTTTTTGACCTCCTTTTGCTTTCTCTGTACTCAACACTTTCAAGACCCACGGTCCACTAAAGATCACGCCAAACTCGCCGCGAAAAAAAGACATTTCAATCTGAGCAGAGTCTTTTTCTAGGGCACTCGCTGGCACTAAGCCTTCCTCTGCAAAGCTTCTAAAAAAAGTGATCGCTTGCAGTGTCTCTGGAGAATTGATGCTGCTACGCGTTTGATCTTTAGTTAAGAAATCACCACCTGCATTCCAAATCCATGGTGCAAGATTGTGCAAGATATCCCAATCGTGTTTGCCAGGATAACCAAGCGCAGCAATCGGCTTACCGTCCACCTTAAGCGTTTGAAGTTTGCGCATTGCTTGCTTAAAGCTACCCCAATTGGCGAATGCATCCTCGGCACGAATTCCGGCCTGCTTGAACCAATCAGTCCGATAAAAAGCAACGCGAGCACCGCCGTACCAAGGCAGAGCATAGACCCGCTCATCGCGATACAAATGGGTACTACTCCAAAGTGCCGGCAAAAACTGCCGTTGACCACCCAAGGCCTTAATAAGCTCAGCAGGCACAACTTCCAATACATTTTTCGACAAGATACTGGCAACCCATGTGCTGCCGAGTTCCACCACATCTGGCCCCTGCCCCGAATCGGCCGCTGCATTGATTTTAGCCCAAGCGGACTCCCAATTGAGGACGGTGACATTGACACGCAAATGCGGGTTGGCGAGCAAAAACGGACGCAGTATTTCTTTCATGTCCTGTTGAGGTTGAGCCGTGGTCGACATCACCCAGACATTAAGCTCACTGGTTGCCCCCATATCAGCAATATCAGCACGACAGGTTATCGTGACAGCAAGCAAACTGAGCAACAACCATCGTAAAACACACACTCCAAGCATTCGCAATCCTTTTGTCATCGTATTTACCTTCCGTCGTTCCCGTCACACTGCTCGCCCATAAACCTTGATGTACCTCGCGCAAGATTAGATCTGAGAGGCCGTCCTGCAGTAATTGGGAAAACTACCTAGGTGCAGAAGTAGTTCTCAGAATAGCCGAAAGCATCCACTTACACTACATTAGCAACATCGACATTTTGTTTGCAAATCTATGACTATTTCAACTTCCGCGACCGCACAAGGCGCTCACCTCTCGCAATCAAGGACAGCGACAGCCGTTACGCGTATTGTTTCCATCGACGCCTTTCGTGGACTGACCTTCTTTATCATGATTATTGTCAACGAATTGCATGGTATTTCGGGCATCTCAGAATGGCTCAAACATATGCCTGCAGATACAGATGCAATGAGCTTCCCCGATCTTGTATTCCCTGCTTTTTTGTTCATCGTTGGAATGTCTATTCCATTCGGTCTACAGGCAAGGAAGAATCGTGGTGAAACACAATGGCAAATGATGCGACATATTCTGCTGCGCGCTCTAGCGCTGATTTGCATGGGTTTTTTTATGGTCAACGCAGAATCCGGATTTGACGAATCCAAAATGCCCATCTCCATCGCCGCGTGGTCACTTCTCTCATATCTTGGCTTTATGTTGATATGGGGCGTCTATCGTTTTTCGGTGGTTCTGTGGAATCATATCGGCCGCGCCACCGGCATCGGCATTCTGTTTGTGCTTGCAATGATCTATCACGGCGATCAGACACAAGCTTGGATGCAGCCTCAATGGTGGGGCATTTTGGGTCTAATTGGCTGGGCATTTTTAATAAGCTGCGGGGTTTACGTTTTGTGTGGGCCTAAACTCGTGAATCTCGCCATTGCTATCGCAGCTTGTACGCTATATTACTTCATCAGCCACCACGCCAAGCAATTGCCGAATCTCCTACAAATGCTTTTCAGCCAAGATGGTCATGCGGCCCACACCAGCATCGTTCTGTGTGGTCTCATGTGTAGCGTCATTTTTTTTCAAGAACAGAAAAATCCAACATCTCGGCAACGCGTACTTCATGCTACATTGCTCAGTGTAAGCCTGCTCTTCGCTGGCCTCGCAGTTCATACACAATTCCCGATCTCGAAAATCTATGCAACACCGACCTGGTGTTTCTTCTCAGCCGCGCTTTGTGTTGCGATCTACAGCCTTTTGTTTTATATCATTGAGGTCCATTCAAAAAACGTTTGGATAAAGCTGATAGAACCTGTCGCCACCAATCCCTTGGTGTGTTATCTGCTGCCTTTCATAGTCGAAGCCATTTTACAAATTCTGCATCTGGAAAACCCGCTCCACCGCTTCACTGGCGGACTTGGAATCTTGATGTGCATACTCTACTCCTGCCTCATCGTTTTCATCGTTGCGCAACTGAATCGAATCAATTTCAAAATGCGATTCTGAGTTAGGACGATTTGCAAAACAACAATCGTATCAGCTGAAAAGATTCGGAAAAATAGAATCTTGCATTGCCTACAATTTAAGCAGCGATCCGAAACTGCTATAATCTGCGCTCGTTTGGCGTAGTTTTGAAGTGGCCCCGATCAAGGTGTGCTGTCACTGCGTCTGTAGAAAATGCAAGCCCCATGAATAAGTTCAAAAATTTCTTCCTCTCACTATTGGCACCGGGATCGGCGATACCACCGGAGGAAGATACGCGACAATTCATAACCGCGGCTTTCAATGACATGATTGAACACAATCGCACGCACGCGGCGAGTTGGCGTTACGGCAAAGAGATGGGTTGGACTGCCGATCTTGAAGCAGGCGTCATTGTCTTCAAATTCCCTGGTGATCGCACAGCGACCTGCCATTTCCAAAGCATCGGTGTCTACGATGAAATCACTGGGCAATTCACTTGGGCTTGGGCACAAAAGTTACGCAAGAACCAACAAATACATGCACGCCAAGCTCGCAATTGGGGACGCTTTCACCGCCACCCGCATTTTCTTTCAGCCACCATCAGCTGCACCATGGACGAAGCTTGGAATCTCGCAGCGGTCACACGTATGGTCTCCGAATCAAAAAATGTCTATCGCGGAAGAGTCGGCAATAAATATCTATTCATGACAACCGACGATCTGCAAATTGACACAAAAGGCGCGATCGCCGATTGGACAAAAGCGCGACACACCAAGACTTGGTAGCCTTAGTCTTGCCTTTGCCCCCCCGAAAAAGTCCCCGCTTTCCGCATAAAAGTTTATTTTTCGCCATCATTTTCTACCTCCAAGGCTAGAATCTTTTCTCTATTTTTCAATTTGACTTTAGGTTTACTGGCGATAAAATCAGCAAATAAATGACCAACGGTCATTTTTTAACAAACAATAAATGACCAACGGTCATTTTTTAACAAACAATAAATGACCCTCAGTCATTTCTTTTTAACCCAAAACTGACCCTCAGTCATTTAAGAAGAAGCCGTTGAAGCCGTGGCAGTTTGTGACGGCAAAGACTTCGAAAATTGGAGAATTAACATGAAAGATTTACGCAATACTTGGGCACTCATCACTGGCGCATCAAGCGGCTTTGGTAAAGACTTTGCGAGCTTATTAGCGGAGCGAGGCGCAAACTTGGTGTTAGTAGCGCGACGCACAGAGCCCATGCAGGAACTAGCAATGCAATTAGAACGAGCGCATCACATTCAAGTGCGGGTAATTGGTCAAGATTTGAGCTTGGATCATGCAGCGCATGCGCTGAAGAATCGTTTGGACGAACAAGGCATACACATCACTACCCTCATTAACAACGCTGGCTTTGGTTTATTTGGCGAATTCTTCGAGCAGGACTACGCGCGCACTGAAGAAATGTTGAAGTTGAACATGATGAGTCTCACACAGTTGACTCATGTCTTCGGCGCAGAAATGAAAAAGGTGGGGCGTGGCAACATCCTCTTAGTTTCGAGTATTGGAGCCTATCAAGCGACGCCAAGCTATGCCGCCTATTCTGCCTCCAAAGCCTATGTACTCTTGCTCGGCGAAGCACTCAACAATGAGCTCGCCCCCTTTGGTGTTAAGCTCAGTGTATTATCGCCAGGAATTACTGCCACGAGCTTTTTGCAAGTATCCGGACAGAAAGCGACTCTGTATCAACGCTTGGTCATGATGCAGTCGCGCCCAGTTGCTGAAATTGGCTTGAAAGCCATGTTTGCAGGCAAAGCCAGCGTCGTACCAGGACTGATCAACAAGCTGACGATTTTCTCGAATCGTTTCGTGCCACGTTCGCTTCAGACCAAACTCGCCTATTTGTTGATGAAAAACTGAGGAACTCGCATGAAAGCTATTCTACTTGGTGCCACTGGTTTGGTCGGACAAGAACTGCTCAAACAAGCGCTTGCCAATCCGAACATCGTGTCGGTGATTGCACCGACCCGCAAAGCCTTGGCGGCACATCCTAAGCTCATCAATCCGATTGTGAACTTTGAACGCTTGCCACCGAATGAAACGTGGTGGCAAGCCGATGTCGTATTATGTGCTTTAGGAACGACCATCAAACAAGCGGGGAGCAAAGCAAAGTTTTTTGAAATCGATCATACCTACGTCCTCAGCGCAGCAGCGATTGCCAAGCAAGCTGGCGTGTCTCGTTTCATTTACAGTTCTTCGCTCGGGGCGGCTGCAGACTCGTCGAATTTTTATTTGCGTACCAAGGGCCAAATCGAGCACGATCTCGAAGTTCTTGGCTTCAAGCGCTTGGGCATCGTGCGTCCATCTTTTCTCTATGGCGGGAAACGTCCGGAAAGACGCTTTGGTGAAGAGATTGCCTTGCGTTTAGCGCGTCTATTTGAAGCTCTGATTCCAGTGCGCTTCCGCGCTGTCAGCACGTCGAAAGTTGCCTCGGCCATGTGGCAATTGGCATTGACTGAGAAACCGCTAGCGAGCGTAGAAATCCTAGAACCAGACGCCATTTACAAACTGGTCGCGCCGGAACAGTGATCGTATAATGACGCACACAGACCTGATCGACAATCACTAGAACAATGAAAACCAGAGCAACCAGCACTGACGAAAAATACCTCAAGCGTAGCCAAATTCTAAGCGCTGCGCGTGAGCTATTTTTGCGCGACGATAGGCAATTGCCGGCAGTAGCCTCGATCGCCCAACAAGCGGGTCTTGCCAAGGGCACGGTTTACCTCTATTTCAGCACTAAAGAAGAGATTTTTCTTGCCTTACTCGCGGATGAATTCAGTGGCTTGCTGTTGGCGATTCAATCGTATTTGGATCATCATACAAAGGAATCAAGTAAGAGACTGAGCAAGGCGCAGAAACAAACATTCGCCCAAGGATTAATCGCCGTCATCGCCGACTACTTATTGCAACATCCAGAGTTCCTCAGGCTTGATGCCATGTCCTACAGCGTTTTGGAGCAAAATCTCAGCGATGATTTTTTGTATGCCTTCAAGTTCGAACTAACGAAAACACTGGTCGACACAGGTCAACGCCTAGACCGTATCATCGACGCAGAAAATGGTCGTGGCACCAGTTTATTGCTACGTACCTATGCCTTGATGCGCGGCTTATGGCAATCGCTAGACTACCCTGAGCACCTACAAAAATTATTGGCGCATGCGATGTTCGAACCGATACGACCGGACTTCCAAAGTGAACTACGTGCGACTTTGCAGGAGTATTGGGCGGGAGCTCTGGCAGCGACTTAATGTGCAGGACGTTCTTTGAGGTGGCGTACAATTGCGGAGAGTTTTTCTCGAGAATAATCGACTCGCCCTGGGATGCCAGCAACGGACTCCGGTTTCGTTACCGATTGCAAAACAAAGTTCGGGCTTTGTTTAGCCGAATAAATCGGGGCAATCACTTGTAGCGGTAGTTCTTCCGGTAACTGCGCATAGATCTGCCAGTAAATCTTTACGGCTTCGAGTAGAACCAGATCAGCTCCTGGATGCAAGGTATTATCAAGCGAGAACCACATGTATTCTGGGTGCACAGATCTTAGTTCGCCAAGTGTTTCCGAAATTTCGATGTATTCGACATTTTTATTTTGGAGGGCTTGTCGGTCTTCAGCAATCATTCGGCGAGAGACTTCAGCTTTGGGCTGATATGTACCCAAATAAAACAGCTTGGTTCGATAAAGCGTGGCTAATTCAGAATATTGATTGATCGCCTCGATCGCTCGGCCGCGCGCTTCAGGTCCGAACGCACCAAGTAATTCGCCGCCGCGCTCTTGCAAAATCACATACTTATAATTGCCTTGCTTTAGCGAAGCGCTCGCCAAGCCATCGACCAAGCGATCATTCAAAGTCGCACCACCTCGAACGAGAAAATCGACCTCGACCTTCTTACCGTTTGCATTCGCCAAAGTTGCGAAAGCCGCAGGTAGATTACCAACGTAGGTCAAGCTATTGCCAATAAACAGCAGCCTCTCTGCTCGCGCTTGATTTTGATGTGGTTGCGCTGAAGTACTCGCGACAATTGTAAGCAACGATAAAACAATAAATACAAAACGCCGCATCGATCATCTCCTAACGCAACAAACTTTCCCACACCTTCTGCAGCCGCTTCACAGATACCGGCATCGGCGTGCGTAGCTCTTGCGCAAACAATGACACACGCAGCTCTTCCAATAGCCAACGGAATTCGATCAGCTTAGGATCTACGTCATGTCCCGTGCGTTTAGGCATACGCTGCCATGGCTGGGCCACACTACTCCATTCGGCCATTAACTTCGCATCGCGACTCGGATCGGCGCGCAGTTTATCCATACGCACCGCCATCGCTTTCAAATAACGCGGGTAATGCGCCAGTTGAATGTAGTCGGTGTCAATGATAAATCGCTTGCCGACGAGATTCTGTAACTGCTGCTGCATATCAGCCGCCGCTTGTGCGTGGGCTTTCAAGCCTTGGATTTTCTTCGGTAGGCTGTAAAACTCGCTCAATATTTGTGACGCCAAGCGAGCGATCTCATTCGCTAACAAATTCAGGCGCGCCTTACCCTCTTCGCGGCGTTGATTGAACTCGCCAGAGTTTTTCGGCAATGGCGTTTGCATAAACGCGCGCTCTAATGCACTGGTGATGATTTGCTCACGCAATTCTTCTTGCGTCCCCAGTGACATAAACTGCATGCCCATCTGCTGCAAGTTAGGAATATTTTTCTCAAGATATTTAATCTGATCCTTCATTTGCAGAGCGAACAAACGGCGCAAGCCGACGTGATGTACACGTTGTGCTTCATCAGGGTCATCAAATACTTCGATCACGCAGTGACTGAGTTTATCGACCAACGCTGGATAACCTATCAGCGTTTGCTTACCTTGCTGAACTTCGAGCAATTCGGGCAATTCATCAAAACTCCAAGTCGTGATATTTTCTTGGACTAGCGGTGCCTTAGCGCTCTGTTCGAGAACAGGTTTCTGCTTCGCCAAACTCGTATCATTGCGCTGGTTCAGAACCGTAGCATTCACCTCGCTGGCTTTCGAGCCATCAAGTAGCGCCAACTTCTCAGCACTCGCCAACTTCTGAAAACTCTCACGCGCTTGACTACCATATTCAGCGCGCAAGCTCGCCAAGTTACGTCCCATATCAAGTTGACGTCCATGTTCATCCAAGACTTTGAAATTCATACTCAGATGAGCAGGGAGCATTTCAAATTTGAAGTCTGTAGTCAAACACTGCAGACCTTTTTGCTCGCGAATGTCAGCGATCAAGGTATCCAAGAAGGATCCTTTGCCGAACTCATTTCGCTCACAGAAACCGGCAGCATAATCAGGCAATGGCACGCAATGACGTCGGACTTTTTGCGGCAAAGATTTCAACAGCAACTGAACTTTTTCCTTAATCATGCCTGGCACCAGCCATTCACAGCGCTCGCTCGACACTTGATTGAGAGAGTACAAAGGCACCCACAGTGTGACGCCATCGCGCGGGCTACCGGGTTCAAAGTGATAGGAGAGCTGTAGCGGCACACCGGAAACCTGCATGGTCTTCGGAAAGAAATCAGTCGTGACGCCTGCCGCTTCATGACGCATCAATTCATCTTTGTTCAAGTACAGGAGTTTGGCATTACCTTTGCTCGCCTCTTTGTACCATTGCTCGAACAAGACCGCGTTGTACACAGTCGCTGGTAATAATTTATCGTAGAAGGCCGCGATCAAATGATCATCGACCAAGACGTCTTGGCGGCGCGACTTATGTTCAATATTTTCGATCTCACGAACCAATTTCTGATTGAAAGCAAGGAATGGTGCCTTGGTATCGAAGTCGCCTTCAACCAACGCTTCGCGGATGAAGATCTCACGTGCTTCTTTAGGATGCGTCAGACCATACTGAATACGACGCTGACTGTAGACCACCAAACCATAAAGTGTTGCGCGCTCAAAGCCTGAGACTTGCCCCGTGCGTTTTTCCCAGCGCGGTTCGCCATAAGATTTTTTGAGCAAATGCTCGCCGACTTTCTCCAACCATTCGGGTTGAATCTGCGCTAAGCAACGGCCGTATAAACGTGTCGTATCAACCAACTCAGCGGCCATAATCCAACGCCCGGCTTTCTTCGCTAAGTAGGAACCGGGCCACACAAAAAACTTGATGCCGCGAGCGCCGAGATAATGCGCTTCTTCGTCTGATTTATACCCGATATTACCGAGCAGACCAGTGAGTAAAGAAAGATGCAATTGTTCGTATGTCGCTGGGGCTTCATTCACGCGCCACCCCTGTTCTTTGACAATCGTCAGCAACTGCGAATGCACTTCACGCCATTCACGCAAACGGACTTGATTCAAGAACTGGGCGCGACAATTTTCTTGCAATTGTCGATTACTCTTCTTGTGTTCAATCGCCTCTTCAAACCATTTCCAGATCTTGAGATAAGAAACGAACTCCGACTTCTCATCAGCAAATTTCTTATGGGCGAGATCGGCTGCACTTTGTGCATCCATGGGGCGATCACGTGGATCTTGCACCGACAAAGCAGCAGCAATAATCAGCACCTCATCCAAGGCATGATTATCACGCGCCGAGAGAATCATCCGTCCCACGCGCGGATCGAGCGGCAAGCGCGCTAGTTCGCGCCCTACTGCCGTCAATTGATTATTGTCATCCATTGCTCCCAGCTCTTGCAGCAACTGATAACCGTCGGCGATCGCACGGCCTAGTGGTGGTTCGATGAAAGGGAAAGTTTCAACATCGGTTAAGCGCAATGACTTCATGCGCAAAATGACCGAAGCTAACGACGAACGTAAAATTTCAGGCTCAGTAAATGCCGGCCTTTGTTTGAAATCCTGTTCATCGTACAAACGAATACAAACACCAGCAGCGACACGACCGCAACGACCAGCACGTTGATTCGCCGCAGACTGCGCGATCGCTTCGATCTGCAGTTGCTCGACTTTATTACGATAGCTATAGCGTTTCACGCGCGCCAAACCCGCGTCCACCACGTAACGAATACCTGGTACAGTCAAGGAAGTTTCGGCGACGTTGGTCGCCAACACGATGCGCCGCGCATTGGATGTCTTGAACACGCGTTCTTGTTCCTGCACAGACAAGCGTGCGAACAAGGGAAGAATTTCGACATGTGGTGGATGG
>CAYWNE010000082.1:0-16632 GCA_964459555.1 uncultured Burkholderiaceae bacterium
TCAGGTGATTTGAGCCTACCTGGAACCACAACCATAGCGGCCAATACGAAACTGAACGTTACCGTCGATAGTATCTCCGCTGAAGTTAGTCTGACGGCCGGTGACTACACCGCCAATGGACTCGCAACGCTCTTGCAATCCGCAATCAATAGTACAAGTGCCTTCAAAACCGCTGGCGTCTCAGTCAGTGCGAGTATCATTGGCGGCGCATTGGCTATTGAATCCAATGCCTACGGTTCCCAGTCCCGGGTCAGTTTGGCAGATGTCTCCGGCACAAGCTATAGTTTATTAACTGGCACCGTCAATACTGGCACTACTGCTGTCGATGTCGCCGGTACCATCAACGGTGTTGGCGCAACCGGAAGCGGCCAACTTTTAACCGCGGCGACCGGGACTGATGCGGATGGGCTAAAACTCCTAGTAAGCGGAGGTTCGACTGGCGATCGTGGCACCGTTAATTTTTCAATTGGTTATGCAAGCAAACTAAACACATTGATTTCCGGTTTCGTAGGCTCGAGTGGCACAATTCAAAGTAGTAGCAACGGCGTCAATCAAAACATTAAGAACATCGGCAAACAACGAGACATACTTAATAGCCGATTATTTGACACCGAAGCAAGGTATCGGGCGCAGTTCACCGCTTTGGACCGAATCGTCAGTAACCTCAACAACACAAGCGCATTTTTGACGCAGCAATTAACAGCCCTAAATAGTAGCAGTAACAAGTAATACAAAACGTAGCTGATTTTCAAAGGAACAACTCATGTTCGGATCACCTCAATCTCATGGTGCAAATGCGTACGCGAAAGTCGGTATTGAAACTGGCGTTATTGCGGCTAGCCCCCACAAACTCATTGTCATGCTCTATGACGGTGCGATTGTCTCGCTTAGCAACGCGACACAACATCTGAAAAATGGAGACCTTGCGTCAAAAGGACAATCAATCTCAAAGGCCATCGCGATTATCGAAAATGGTTTGAGAGCGAGTCTCGACAAGAAGGCCGGCGGTGAGATTGCCTCCAGTCTCGATGCTTTATATGAATATATGAATAGCCGATTACTTCAAGCCAATCTGAAAAATGAGGTCGAGGGCCTACAAGAAGTTCAGAATCTCCTACGCGATCTGAAATCAGCCTGGGAGGCGATCAGCCCCGATAACAAACCTGCTGTCGCGGAACGACCAGCGCCAGTTCAAGATCCGCTCGCACCACGCCGCCCTAACTTTTTCGAGGCATAAGTACCATGAATAGCATTGAAATTTTGGAAGTGTATGAGAAAGTCTCAGTGATCACTGCTGACATGTTGAAAGCCGCGCGTCATGAGGATTGGGAGCTATTGGAAAAATTAGAATCCGACTGTAGCGCGCAAGTAAATACCTTACGCCAACATGACGTTGTCTCCGAATTGCCAACAGAACTACGTCAACGAAAAATCAACATCATCAAACAAATTCTCGCGGATGATAAAGCAATACGAGATCTGACAGAGCCTTGGATGCTTCAACTGAGCAAACTAATGCAAAGTTCAAAAACCTCACGTCAACTCTCTGACAGTTACGGAGCAAATCATATAGGCTAGCTGCATGTCTGAGATATTTCCTAGGCTCTCAAGTATATTGAACAGCTCGACAAGTGTAACCGCGAGTCCTGCGATACATAGTATCGAAGCTATCAAAAGCGAGCTCTTGGCGAAGCTTCTCACGTTACCTACGAGAACGGCATTAAAGGCAGAAGTGATTGCAAAAATGAGCGACGGTAGCTATGTCGCCAATGTGGAAGATATTCCATTGCGACTATCTCTTCCTCAAAGTATTAAGGTTGGAGACAAGATTAACCTCAGCTTAATGCAAACCCACCCCCGACCAATTTTCGAACTTGATGGCAAAACGACGATAAGCTTAGTCGAGAGCGCATTGCCACGCGTAACAGGCCCCGCAAACAAGAGCTCCACACCAAAAAACGAACTCGAAGAACACGCAAACCCACATCTGGACCTCACGCAACAATCAGAACCACCTAAGCTAAGCAAAGCTGAGTTGGACGCGGTTCAAGTATCGACGCTTTCAACACAGAAATTTACCGCCAAATTCCAAGAAGCTACGAACGCCTATTCGTCCCAACAATCGAATATCACTAGTGCAGAAATCGAACTGAGTGAAACCGCCCGAATTATTGGTACAGTCCTCCGTGATACAGAGAAGACACATGCAGAACTCTCCATCAGGAGTCCCGTTCCACTGGTTGATGACCTTACGGCTGCTGCAAACCCGCGCTCCCTGTCGACCCGCATTTCAACCCAACTGCACAGACAAATTGAATACAGTGGACTATTTTATGAGTCACATCTAACCCAGTGGGCAACTGGTGCACGGTCATTAGAGGCGATTAATCAAGAACCTCAAGCTCAACTATCGATCCGTGATGAATCAAGTATTCTTACCGATCAAAACAATGAGCAACATCTGCAGCTTAGTGCGCTAGTTCACCAACAACTGGATGTCGCGGAGAACGCTAGCTTCAAATGGCAAGGACATCTTAGCCAGAACATCTCGATGTCAATGCAAATTCAAAAGGAATATCGCGACTCAGGAAAGCTTGCAAAGTCTCTACCGACGGAAAAGAATGAAGAAATCTATGAGCATAACAATAAGCTCAAACTGTCCCAAAAAAACGTTCCCACACCCAGTGAGTATCAGAAACATGATTCTCACCTCATGGATTCCGAATACGCAATTTCGGCAGACAAAAACGAGCCTCGCTATCCACTCCAACCTGAGAATGTCGCACTAGAACGAGGTCAAGAATCTCAGGCAATGTACGAAAGTGTGAATGTAAATGTTCTCGGAAGGATTGAGCCTTCTCATCCCAAACTTTTGGAACTCTCCGAAACAACGGAAGATCACTCATCATCAGAGGCAAACAACAAGGATGACATCGACCAAGCGACCCATGCGATTTGGAATACTCAGCTTGCACTTGATTTCCCGAATTTGGGACGAATCAGAATAGATCTTACACTTCAGGACAACATCAGCGACATTCGATGTTCCGTAGATTCACAGGGTGTACTTCAGATTCTGCACCAACATTCAAAACAGTTACTTGAGGGGCTTCATGAGAAGGGCCAGAAACTTAGAAGTATGAAAGTAATGAGCAAATGAAAGATCTGCCAAAGCCACCAGCTTCTGCTGTTGCGATCTCGTATGACGCACTCAGCGACGACGCCCCCCGCGTTGTCGCGAAAGGGAAAGGACTTATCGCAGAAGAAATAATAGCTCGCGCAAACGAGCATGGTATCTTCATTCACCAATCTAAAGAACTTGTCTCACTTCTAATGAAAGTCGATCTCGACAACAGTATCCCCCCCGCCTTGTACGCAGTTGTTGCAGAACTACTCGCTTGGTTATACCATATTGAAACAGAGATAACGACATCCCCAAAACCAGTGCTAAACGCATTGAGTCCACGAGACAACTAACCTTTTATGCAGGCAAATCTACCATCTTTAGGGACCGAAAACCAAAGCCCCTATCAAGTTGAATCGCGCCGAGAAATCCTTGCACTGTTGCGCGGATTTAAGGAAAAGGCACAACTGATTAGCATGATCATCAACAATGGCAGCGAGGCTTTCATCACTTCAGTACTCGCAGTTGATGACGCCAATAATTTGTTGGTCATTGATAGTGCGCCCGACAATATGGCAAACCAACGAGTGGTAGACTCAAAAGTAGTATTTTTTGATGGATTGCTCGACAGAATAAGTATTCAATTTTCGTCGACAAAACTTCAGAAAATGAACTTCGAAGGAAGGCCTGCACTGAGCTTGCCTATCCCTGCAACGATGATTCGCCTGCAAAGGCGCGAGAACTATAGAATCAACACTCCCGTTTCAACGCCAATACGTTGCACGATTCCAATCGAATCTGACGGCTTGGTGGAACGCATACGGTTAAACTTAGTGGACATCAGTGCTGGTGGAATTGCAATTTTGGATGATCGCCGAATGCTCGATATGACCGTTGGTAAAGTCTATGACGACTGCGAAATTGACCTGCCGACGATTGGTCTAATGCAAACTCAACTTGAGATCCGCAACTCACAAGAGCTCACGCTTTTGAATGGGAAGACGACACGACGTGTAGGATGCGCATTCAAGAACTTGTCTAGCCGCACTCTAACGGCAGTTCAACGTTATATTATGAAGCTCGAACGTGAGCGCAACGCCCGCCTGACCGGTATCTAGCTTTCAAGCCGAGACAACCAGACTATAACAAGCATTAGGCTTCTTAGATCTGCATATTCATAATGTCGTGATAAGCCGAAACGAGCTTATTTCGCACCTGCACGGTTGTTTGAAAACCTATGCTAGCTTTTTGCATAGAAATCATCACGTCCGACAAACTCACACTATCATCGCCCATAGCAAATTTCTTGCCGAGCTCTTGGGATTGTGTTTGCTGCGAATTGACCGCATCAAGAGAGTTTTTCAAAGCATCGGCAAAATCGAGTTTATTTGACTTATCGCTGGGCTTAACGATCCCTTCCGCAGCCTCCATCCGCGCCGCAGCAGCCCGTAACTGCAAGACCATCGCATCAATTCGGCTCTTGTCTATTCCACCTACACTCATGATCTCTCCTGCTTTTATAACAACGCTGTCACTTTAGCAGGATCAGTCAAATACATAGCGTAAAGAAGAGCGTGGATTACGCCCTTTTTCACCTATTTGAATTTGTAAAAAAGTCGCACAATTGCTAGCGTGAGAAAACCTGTATGGACAGCAAAAATGCAGCAATACTATAAAACAGCAATTGATGGCGGAGAATTCCATGGCGACCGTTAATGAAGCCGTCTTAAACGAGACACCTGCAGTACCAATTGTCTTTGGCATACCGCAAACTCCAGCAGTGCGCACCTTGATGTTATCAATCGGTGCGGCCCTGACTATTGCGATCATGGTTGGTATTTGGATGTGGAGTCAAGCACCAGATTATCGAGTTTTATTCTCAAATTTTAACGATCGTGATGGAGGAGCAATCGTTGCCTCCCTGCAGCAGTTAAATGTTCCTTACAAATATTCAGACGGTGGCTCAGCCATTTTGGTACCCGCAAATCAAGTACATGACGTGCGACTCAAATTAGCCGCACAGGGTCTTCCAAAAGGCGGTAACGTTGGATTTGAACTAATGGAAAATCAGAAATTGGGTATCTCCCAGTTCTTGGAGCAGGTCAATTTCCATCGTGCCCTCGAGGGCGAATTGGCGCGCTCGATTCAAGCTGTTTCTGCAGTACAAAGTGCCAGAGTGCATTTGGCCATTCCTAAAGCGTCAGTATTTGTTCGAGAACAGCAAAAACCCACAGCATCCGTTCTACTCAATCTCTATCCCAGCCGAGTACTGGATCAGCAACAAGTTAGCGCTATCATTCACTTGGTTGCCAGCAGTATCCCAGACCTCTCTGCAAAGAATGTCACAATCGTAGATCAGAACGGCAATTTGCTCTCAGATCCTAGTAAGCAAAGCGCCAATCCCAATCTAGATCCTAGCCAACTAAAATATGTGCAGGACTATCAAATGGGAATCGTGAAGAAAATTGAATCGATTATTTCGCCGATTGTCGGAGCGCAAAACGTCCGTGCGGAAGCGAGCGCTGATATTGATTTTTCGCGCACGGAACAAGCCGCAGAAACTTATCGACCTAATTCACCACCCGAGGCCTCGACCATAAGGAGTCAACAGACCAGCGAGGCGTATGGAAAGAATACAACGGCCTCTGGTGTGCCTGGTGCGCTCAGCAATCAGCCGCCAGCGCCAGCGACTGCCCCCGTTACAACATCAGCCACAGCTGGCGCGAGCGCACCAGCGGCATCCTCTTCTGGCTTGACACAAAAAGATGCAACGATCAACTATGAAGTCGACAAGACCATCAAGTACACTCAACAAGCGATGGGGGGATTGAAACGGCTATCAGTTGCGGTGGTTGTCAACTACAAAACTGAAACTGACAAAAACGGCAAGACCACCACACGCGCGTTGACGGATGTCGAAAAGAATCAAATTACTGACCTTGCAAGAGAGGCAATGGGCTTCAACAAAGAGCGTGGTGACACGCTCAATGTCGTCAACACCCCATTTGCAGCCCCCGAAAAAGTGGTTGCTGAGGATATCCCACTGTGGAAACAAGCCGATGTCATTCAAACTGCGAAAGAATTCGGTAAGTATCTGATCGGCATCTTGGCAATGTTCTATATTTTCAAAAACTATCTGAAGCCAACTCTCAATAAAATTACTGGCAAAGATCAAGCCCAAGAAGAGGCTGAAAAAGCTAAAGAAAAAGAGCAAAATAAGCTTGAAAATGCTGAAGAAGAAAACCAAGATGAAGATGGTGAAGTCGTTGAACTTGAATCCAAGGTCGACGCTCATGGCCGCAAACAACTTTCCACTTACGAGATCAACATGGATATGGCGAAACAGTTAGCCGCCAGTGATCCTAAAATTGTCGCTAACGTTATCAAAACATGGGTGAGCAATGAGTGATGAAGGCATTCAAAAATCGGCAACCTTAATGCTTGCGCTCGGCGAAGATGCCGCTGCAGAGGTGATGAAGCATTTAGGCCCGCGCGAGGTGCAAAAAATCGGTGCAGCGATGGCGACCATCGGTGCCATCCCGCACGAGACAATTGCCAAAGTCTTAGAGGAATTCAAGGAGCAAGCCGATCTCAGTTCTTCAGTCGGCTTGGACTCTGACGAATACATTCGCAACGTTCTCACCAAGGCGCTGGGTGATGATAAAGCATCATCGTTGCTCAATCGTATTTTGGGAGGCAAAGATGCCAGCGGCATCGAAAGTCTAAAATGGATGGACTCGGCATCGGTCGCTGAATTGATCAAAAACGAACATCCGCAAATTATTGCCACCATTCTTGTTCACTTAGAGAGCGACCAAGCGAGTGAAATCCTAAATCACTTCAGCGAGCGTCTGCGCAATGATGCCGTATTGCGAATCGCGACACTTGATGGTATTCAACCAACGGCGCTACGCGAACTCAACGATGTTCTGACCAAGCTATTGACTGGCAATGAAAGTCTGAAGAAAAAATCGATCGGTGGCGTGCGTGCTGCCGCAGAGATTTTGAACTTCATGAGTGGCGAGAACGAAGCTTCGATCATGGAAAACCTCAGGAAGTACGATGGCGACATGGCCGAAAAAATCATGGACGAAATGTTCGTCTTTGACAATATCCTTGAGATCGACGATCGTGGCATCCAACTTTTGTTACGCGAAGTTCAATCAGATTCACTGATCGTCGCACTCAAAGGCGCCAACGCCGATATGCGGGAAAAAATCTTCAAGAATATGTCTCAGCGTGCGGCCGAGATGATGCGCGAAGATCTGGAATCCAAAGGTCCGGTGCGCCTCTCAGAAGTTGAAGCGCAACAAAAACAAATCTTAATGATCGTCCGTCGCCTCGCTGACGAAGGTCAAATCATGCTTGGCGCGAAAGGTGACGACGCTTATGTCTAGTGTCATTCCGAAAGGTCAACAAACCGCTTACCAACGATGGGAGATGACGTCTTTTGGCGACGCCCGCCCATCACAGATGGAAAGGCAGCAGGAGGCCGCCCGCATAACGCAAGCGGAAATCGATGCCATCAAAGAACAAGCACGGCAACAGGCCTATGCAGAAGGCTACAAAGAAGCCTATGAAACGGGATACGCTCAAGGTCGCGAAGCTGGCTACGCAGAAATGCAAACACAAGCCGAAGCTTTGGTGGCACATCTCGAAGGATTGGCTGAGCAATTCAAACAACAACTCGAACAAGTTAGCGACAGCGTTGGCCAAGATCTTATTCAGCTTGCGATATCACTCGCCAACAGTATGACAAAGCGGCAATTTGCGATTGCACCAGAAACCGTCGCTGACATTGTGCGTGAAGCGATCGACTTACTACCTGCCGTGCATCAACCAGCGGTCGTTTTTTTACATCCTGAGGATCTCGATCTCATCAAAGAACTCAGTGCCAGCATTGCGCCCAAAGATGTTTGGCGATTGCAAGCAGATACACATCTCAGTCGTGGTGGCTGCCGCATTGAAACTGCGCAAAATACGATAGACGCAAGTTATGAGGCTCGTTGGCAAAAGCTCACCGATCGTATCTTGGGCATCGATTTGGCTTCGAGCGTGGACGCATCATGAGTTTTGTTGACGCCAGTCAGTTTTGGAAGAATCGACTGCAAGCAAGCTTGAAGTCCGTTGAACATGCGCAACTTGAGAATGTCTCTGGGCGTATCATCAAAGTGACAGGTCTGGTGATGGAAGCAGTTGGTATCAAACTCCCTGTTGGTAGCGCCTGCGTCATCCAACTTCCTGGCGGTGTAAATATCGAAGCTGAAGTGGTTGGCTTTGATGGCGAGCGCCTATTTCTGATGCCGCAGAACGATGTCGATGGTGTGGTTCCTGGAGCCCCAGTGTTTCCGATTATTTCAAGCAGCACTAGCGAAAACCAGCACCCGCAACGACGCAACAGTGATCGTACTAAACATCTACCGGTCGGCGAAGAATTACTTGGTCGAGTATTGGACGCCAACGGCCGCCCGCTCGATAGTCTAGGTCCCCTACATTCACGCGCACGCGCCCCACTTGGCGCACGTATTTACAATCCTTTGTCACGCGCTCCTATCAAGGAGCAACTCGACGTCGGAGTCAGAGCGATCAACAGCATGCTGACAGTGGGTCGCGGACAGCGTCTTGGCTTGTTCGCGGGTTCCGGTGTTGGTAAGAGTGTCCTACTCGGCATGATGGCCAGGTACACAACGGCAGACGTCATCGTCGTTGGCTTGATCGGTGAGCGGGGTCGCGAGGTCAAAGAATTTATCGAAGAGATTTTGGGCGAACATGGCCTATCTCGCTCTGTTGTCGTCGCTGCGCCAGCCGACGCCCCGCCCCTCATGCGTTTACAAGGGGCAGCTTACGCCACGACCATCGCCGAGTACTTCCGCGATCAAAACAAGAATGTTCTTTTGATCATGGATTCTCTGACACGCTATGCCATGGCCCAACGTGAGATTGCCCTGGCCATTGGCGAACCACCGGCGACCAAAGGCTACCCACCATCTGTGTTTGCAAAATTGCCGATTCTCGTAGAACGTGCTGGTAACGGTAAACCTGGCGGTGGTTCGATTACAGCTTTTTATACGGTCCTCACTGAGGGGGACGATCAACAAGATCCTATCGCTGATTCAGCTCGCGCGATTCTCGATGGGCATATCGTACTCAATCGTCGACTTGCTGAAAGCGGCCACTATCCAGCGATCGACATCGAACAATCAATTAGTCGCGCGATGGTCGGTATTACGACCCCTCAACATCAAGCAGCTGCACGGCGCCTCAAGCAGCTCTATTCAAGGTACGAACGTAGCCGTGATCTTATCAATGTAGGCGCATATTCAGCGGGATCGGATCCATTACTCGACGAAGCCATCAAAAAATACGCTCGAATTCAAACTTTCCTACAGCAAGAGATCTTCGAAAAGGCAAGCATAGACGAGAGCTATGCTGGACTTACGGCTCTTTTCGAAGCTTAAAAATCGACAGTCGGGAGTATGATCGATCGAGATCATAAAGAGTATGGCGAAATCACAATTAGAAACATTGATAGAGATCTCCGAAGATATTTTAGATCAGGCGACTAAAAATCTTGGCCAAGCAATTCATGCAAGAGACCAAGCCGTGGCGCAGCTAGGTACCTTGGAGCAGTATCGCAACGACTATCAAAGTAGGTTAGTCTCCACTGCCGAGCGGGGGCTCACGGTAACGCAGTTTGCCAACTTTCAAGGTTTCATCGAAAAACTAGATCAAGCGATAGTTGGACAAAAAAAAGTAATCATAGATGCTGAATACAAAGTCGAACGAGCAACAAGAGAATGGCAGGAATGTGAGAAAAAGCGGTTGTCCTATCAAACGCTTTCAAATAGACAACTGCTCGAGCAACAACAAAAAATAAGCAAACGCGAACAAAAGGAAACAGACGAACTCGCACTAAAGTCTTTTTTCTATAAAAAATAATTGGAATAAATATTGGGGCTACCATGCAAACTCCACATATCATCAGCCAAGTTCTGACTTCAAATACCGTTGCGAAGCCTGCTACTCCAGTGCAGGAATCCAAGCTTGGCGGGCAATTCTCATCAGTGCTAAAAAAAGAAGTTCAGCAATCAAAAACACGTAACGAGAAAGTTCCAGATAAAACACCGGACTCAAACAAAAACGCCGTTCCCGCTGAACAGAACTCATTCACAAAATCAGCTTCGACCGTTCCAACAACTCCCAATAACGAGGATTCCAAAGTCGACGGTGAAGATTTCAAAGAAAACTCTACTGAGGATGCGAATGCAATTGCCACAGAAATGATTCATTTCGTTCTAAGCGTCAATCAATTGCCTCCGACACCGGTAAATTCAACGGCGTCGCTTGACAACGACCTTAAAGAATCAAATTCCGCCATTGAAACTGCCACTTTCTTAGAGCCGATCACGAGAACAACAACAGACTCCTATCTGGCAAGTGATACAGTCGCTGCTCCACCAGTCGACCCAAAAGTGCAAGTCTCGAGCATAGTGCAGTACGAAGCAGATTTTGATCCTTCTCAAAGCAAACTTAAGGGACAAACAATTCAATCTACTGACGATGAGCAAAATATTGCGAGTCAAAACGCTAAGGTACAAGGGCAAACGGGAGCGGTGACTAGTGCTGAAGCTGAAAATCAAGGGATTCTCACAACCACAACACAGCAACTTCCAGAGGAGCATTCGAATTTCAATGCGACGACGAATCTGACGATTTCAACCAAGAGTCTAGATGCGACTGAAACCACCCCAATTCAAACAGATTTCCGACCAAGAAAATACTCAGAACAAAATCTAAAACAACAAGAATCTGAAGCCCCCAAACTTCAGGATCAAATGAAACAAGCAATATCCAATGAGGTTTCGAAGAATATGGACCTTGTTGCGAACTCAATTAGTGTGGAGTCACGTCCGAATATTCTTATAAGAGAAGAAAAAATCGAATCAACAACTGAAGATCGGAGCAATGATGAAGCTGCAAAAATAGTGATACCGACAGCGCCTCTTTCTGCCCCCTTAAACAGCATTAACGCAAGACCAAGCACTGAATTAGATTCGACAGAAACACTCGGTGGTGAAAAACCAATCGCAGAGTTCAAAAAAAATTCAACGACAAACGCTGACAAGCTTACTTTGGAGAGTAAGCAGAAAGAGATCTCGAGCTCTTCAACTCTCGAGGCAAAACCAAAGTTCTCACAGGCACTCGATAACATCGCCACGATATCAGCGCCCCCTGAAAATCGTTCACCAGTTGCCGCGACCGATATGTTGAAAGCTGCCACAAGTGAGTCCATTACAGCCAAGATTGGAACTCGAAACTGGGATCATGCCTTGGGGCAGAAACTTGTATGGATGGTTGCTGGTGGCGAGCAAAGCGCCGAGTTGACTTTAAATCCACCGGATCTTGGACCACTCCAAGTCGTCCTAAATGTTAGTGATAATCAAGTTGACGCAAGCTTTATCTCCGCACACTTAGATGTTAGGGAAGCAATTGAAGCTGCGGCACCTCGCTTACGTGAGATGATGGACAATGCTGGAATAACACTAACTGGTTTCTCGGTCGACTCTCAAGCATCAAGATCATTTAACCAAGATCAATCAGCTGCGACGGCAAAAACACCGCATTCAACCAGCAAAAATGATAAAAATGATACTACTCCAAGTGTAGCCGTCCACGCACCGCCGAGAAATCGACCAACCCTAGGCGCCGTCGACACATTTGTCTAGGTTGGCAAAGCGTTGCAAAAAAAACGATTTCGTCCTCAATATCGCCCCCCTACAATGGCCCATCGCGAAAGGATACTATAATTAAACCAGCGAAATAAATTCCCTGGTGAAACTTTCAATGTGCTTTCTTGATACCTGAAAAAGCTAGGTGAATTTACGAGCAAAAGCGGAAATCCCATTCTTTTTCCAAGATGAGATCTGAGAAAAATCGGGATAATGATTAACTAAGAAAGACGCATTTGAAGTAGCGAGAGGACATCATGTCAAAAGCACCTGCCAAACCAGCAGAAGAAGGCGCAGTACCAGCAAAATCAAAGAAGAAATTGATTGTCATTGTCGTTGCAGCATTGGTACTCCTTGGTGGGATTGGGGGCGGCGCATTTTTCTTTTTATCGAAGAAAAAAGCTGCTGGAAAAGAGAAAGAACACAAAGAAGAAGTCGCCAAAGCACCTGTATTCCTGCCTTTGGAACCCTTCGTAGTTAACTTGCAGTCCGAAGCAGGCGACAAATACTTACAAGTGCAAATGACTTTGCAAGTACCCGACGATGCTCAGGTAAGCCTGATCAAAGCCAATGTGCCACAGGTTCGCAGCCGACTACTCATGCTGTTGTCGAGTAAGGATGCCAGCGAAATTCTGACGCAAGAAGGTAAGGACAAGTTGATCGAAGAAATTATCGAGCAAGTCAACTTACCTTTCGTACCCAAAGGTGAGCCGCAAAAAGTGAGCGGCGTATTTTTTACTTCATTCGTAGTGCAATAGAATCGTGTCTGATAATTTTCTATCACAGGAAGAAGTCGATGCCCTGCTGAAGGGCGTGACTGGCGACCAAGACGATACCGATAATCTTGAAGATACCTCGGGCGTCCGCCCCTATAATTTGGCCACCCAAGAACGTATTGTTCGTGGGCGTATGCCTACTTTGGAAATTATCAACGAACGTTTTGCACGTCTTTTACGGATTGGCTTATTCAACTTCCTGCGTCGTAGCGCCGAGGTCTCGGTTGGTACAGTCAAGGTTTCAAAATACAGCGAATTTATTCGTAACTTGGTGGTACCAACCAACCTGAACCTCACTCATATGAAGCCGCTACGCGGCACTTCATTGATCGTGCTCGATCCGGGCTTAGTATTCCTCTTGGTCGACAATCTTTTCGGTGGCGACGGACGCTTTCATACGCGCGTCGAGGGTCGTGATTTCACCCAAACCGAGCAGAGAATTATTCAGCGTATCTTAGAAATCATCTACGAAACTTACGCAAAGTCTTGGGAGCCCGTGTATCCCGTTCAATTCGAATACATACGCTCTGAAATGAATACCCAGTTCGCGAACATCGCGACACCGAATGAAGTCGTAGTTTCAACTACCTTCACCATTGAGCTCGGTCCAGTTAGTGGCGAAATGCACATGTGCATGCCCTACTCGATGATTGAACCGATTCGCGATCTCTTGACCAGTAGCTTACAAGGTGAAACGCTAGAAATCGATAAGCGTTGGGTGCGTTTAATGACGCAACAAATTCAAATCGCCGAAGTTGAATTGGTCGCTGACCTTGGACAAACTAGAGTAACGCTGGGTGATATTTTGAATATGAAAGTGGGCGACATCATCCCTTTGCAGGTACCTGAAATTGTCGCCGCAAAAGTGGATGGAACCCCAGTAATGGAATGTAAGTATGGCGTTTTCAATGGCAATTATGCGCTACGCGTCGAAAAACTATTAGGCTCAAGTGTCAATGATATCGCTCATGAAATGATGCAGGGAGAAAGCAATGGATGACAATAACGATACACCGATCAGCGAAGACGATTGGGGTGCAGCCATCGCCGAACAGGAGCGTGCTGACGCTGAAGCTGCCGCGCGCGCTGCATCGGCACCAAGTGTCAGCTCGGGTGCTGGACTTTTCCAAGAATTTGGCAAGGGTCCGCAAACGCAGACGCAAAACGACATCGACTTCATCCTCGATATTCCGGTGCAACTCACGGTTGAACTGGGACGGACCAAGATTGCCATCAAAAATTTGCTGCAATTGGCGCAAGGCTCTGTTGTCGAACTTGATGGTTTAGCGGGTGAACCAATGGACGTCTTGGTCAATGGCTGTCTCATCGCTCAGGGTGAAGTGGTGGTGGTCAATGATAAATTTGGTATTCGCTTGACCGACATCGTCACGCCAGCAGAACGTATTCGCAAATTAAATAAATGATGAAGTCTAAAACCACAGCGCATCGTAGCTCGAAGCAGTACATGTCTTTGCTAGGATTGTTTTGCTTGGCGCCCTTAAACGCTGTGGCGCAGACAAATAAGGTATCGCCTAGTACAGGTCTTCTACAAATTGCTGCAGCGCTGGCATTCGTCATCGCACTGATGTTAGTGCTCGCTTGGTTGTTCAAACGCGTAGGACCATTGGCCAATAACCCTATGCTTCCAATGAAAGTCATTGGCGGCCTCAATCTTGGCACGCGTGAGAAATTGTTAGTAGTTGAAGTTGCCGATCAGTGGCTGGTGCTGGGAGTCACGGCACAACAAATCACAAAATTAGGCGAACTGGAAAAACGAGAACTAACATCGGCGGAAGCTTCCTCGAAGACCAATAATCATTTCGCCGATTGGTTAAAGAAAACCATCGATAAACGCAATACGACATCTAGCTAGAACATTATGATCGATGCCAAACGCGTGTTTTCCATTGTGGCTTACGGCCTAGTTGCAAGTTTACTCCTCATCTCAGAGAGCACATTCGCACAAGGCAACAGCGCCCTCCCCGTCATCACCAGCACGCCTGCCGCGGGAGGCGGGCAAAACTACTCGCTGAGCATTCAAACTCTGCTGTTCTTAACGGCGCTCAGTTTCTTGCCTGCCGTCTTATTGATGATGACCAGCTTTACTCGCATCATCATTGTGCTCTCCTTGCTGCGTCAAGCGCTTGGCACGCAAGGAGCACCACCAAATCAGGTGCTAGTCGGACTCTCTTTGTTTCTCACCCTTTTCGTGATGGGCCCAAGTTTTGACAAAATCTATCAAGACGCGTACCTGCCTTTCACCGAGAACAAAATCACGATGCAAAAGGCCATGGAGAAAGGCGCTGAGCCGCTCAAGCAATTCATGCTAAAGCAAACACGCGAGACTGACATTGCGCTGTACGTAAAACTGTCTGACACACCTCAACTACAGGGGCCAGAAGATATCCCTTTGCGAGTGTTGATTCCTGCCTTCATTACGAGTGAACTCAAAACGGCTTTTCAAATCAGCTTCGCGATTTTCATTCCGTTTCTGATCATCGATATGGTGGTTGCCAGCGTATTGATGGCCATGGGTATGATGATGGTCTCGCCATCGATCGTTTCACTGCCGTTTAAACTCATGCTCTTCGTCTTAGTCGATGGTTGGCAATTATTAATCGGCTCACTCGCTAAGAGTTTTTATTAGGAGCGGCTATGAATTCCGAAAGCGTTATGACACTCGGTCGGCATGCGATTGAAATCACCCTCATGATTTCCGCACCACTTTTGCTGGTAGCCTTAGTGATCGGTTTGATTGTCAGTATTTTCCAAGCAGCGACGCAGATTAACGAAACCACCTTATCGTTCATTCCTAAGCTCGTTGGTCTGTTCGTTACGTTGGTCGTCGCGGGGCCATGGATGCTCACTGTGATGGTCGACTATATGCGTGAGGTATTTACCAGCGTCGCCACGATTGCCGGGTAAACGCCATGCTGAGCATTAGCAGCCACGAACTCGTCAGTCTGGTTGCCGCCTTTCTTTGGCCGCTCACGCGCATTCTGGGTTTTATTGTTGTAGCACCACCATTCGGCAACAATGGTGTGCCACCACAAGTAAAGATCGCGCTCGGCGTGATGTTATCCCTCATCGTCGCACCGACCATTGCCCCTTCCTTACTCACCCTAGCTACTGTTGATTTGGTCTCACTGACAGGCATAGTGATCTTGATGCAGCAATTTGTCGTCGGTCTCGCCATGGGTTTTATGGTACGTATCGTCATGGCTGGAGTGGAAATGGCGGGTGAAGTCGCGGGCCTGACGATGGGCCTAGGTTTCGCCACTTTTTTTGATCCGCAAACGCGCGGTCGTTCGACCGCGATTAGCCAATTTCTCGTGATCATCACGACGCTGATAATCTTGGCCTTGAATATTCATTTGGCGATGTTTGAAGCACTCGTGATGAGTTTCAAAACCATACCGATTTCCACATCCTTAGAAATGGGTTTTAGCCCCTACAAGTTAGCGATTTGGGGAGAAGAAGTTTTCAAAATCGGCATGGTCTTGTCTTTACCGATTGTGGCAGCACTCTTGATCGCCAACATTGCACTCGGCATTCTGACGAGAGCAGCGCCACAACTTAATTTGTTTGGGATCGGTTTCCCTATCACCATCACGGTCGGATATGTCATGCTTGGCTTGGTGCTACCCTATCTCCTTCCACCGCTCGATGGCATTTTTCGCCATTTACTCGACGCGATGATTAATCTTGGTCAACGATAAGCGACTGGCGATTGCACTATACTTACACGATATCCTTCACGTAGCCAATCGCGTTTCCTATGAAGATCTATCAGCTCACGCAAATTCGCAGCATTGAAGCCCATGCCAAGCAAGATTCTCCCGTACCAAGCCTCATGCAACGAGCAGGATTGGCGGCTGCGCAAAGGTTTGTAGACAGCTTCTTACCTTCTGACTCCACAATTTTCAGTATCGCGATATTTGCGGGAGCAGGTGACAATGGTGGCGATGACTTTGAAATGGCGTTTCATCTATGTAAGTTGAGT
>CAYWNE010000083.1:0-16460 GCA_964459555.1 uncultured Burkholderiaceae bacterium
TTGGGCGGCGGGAGCGGCTGGGGCTTTGCTTGAGGCCCATGGCGAAAATAGTATCGTCTTGGCAGCTGGCGCCAACGCTGAATTGAATACAGCGGACATTGAAAAGGCCCGCACTATCATCAGTCAGGCACAGCTCTTGGTCTGCCAACTTGAAACACCACTCGCAAGCGTGCAGTTTGCGATCGAAATGGCCAAGTCCCTTGGCGTGAAAGTCATACTAAACCCAGCACCTATGCAGCCACTTCCAACTAGTTTGCTGGCGATGATCGATTATTTGGTATTAAATGAGACGGAAGCCGAGCAGTTGAGTGGTGTCAATGTTGCAGACACTGAAGCGGCCATGCAGGCGGCGCAAGAACTCTGCGTAAAAGGTGTGGGAACCGCGATCATCACCATGGGTGGGGCAGGCGTGGTCGTGGTGTCCAAGCAGGAGGGTTTCAGTTTGCCAGCTTACAAAGTGGAAGTCGTAGATACCACTGCAGCGGGAGACACCTTTGTTGGGGCTCTCGCGGTCGCCTTGGGCGAGCGGCAGGATCTTAAGCGCGCATGCGATTTTGCCCAAAAGGCAGCAGCGCTTGCCGTCACCAAGCTCGGTGCGCAGACGTCGATACCACATCGGGCGCTAGTAGAGAGTCATTTCCATTAATCGACGGGGTCCTTGTGCTATGATTTCGCGCCGGATCAAAGAATCAGCGTATTTAATTTGGCATTTAAAATAATTAACACTGAGAAGTTCAGCGAAATCCGCCCTGAATTTCGAAAATGAGCAGCATTTAACGATGCAATTAAAAAGTAGTCTCACCCACGAATTTTTGGTGAGAAACTTGAGACCGAGGAGCAAAACTTCATGAAACTGCGTTCAATTTTTCTCGCCTGCGCAACCGCTTTGTTGAGTTCACAAGCAATGGCTCAGCAAGCTCAATATGCACTTGTGTACGATGGTGGTGGCAAATTTGATCGCTCTTTCAATCAATCTGCTTACGAAGGAGCAGAACGCTTCAAGAAAGATACGGGTCTCACTTACATCGACGTACAAGCTTTGAGCAGCGTGCAAGGCGAACAGGTTTTGCGTAACTTGGCGCGCAAAGGCGTGAAATTGATCGCGGCGATTGGCTTTACGCATGCACAGCAAGTGCAAACCGTTGCGAAAGAATTCCCGAATACGAAGTTTGTCGTGGTCGATGGTTCGGCAGCCGGTGCCAACGTGGGTTCGATTTTGTTTAAGGAACAAGAAGGGTCTTATTTGGTCGGTATGGCAGCAGCGATGGCCAGCAAGACTAAGAAAATTGGTTTTATCGGCGGTATCGACGTGCCTTTGATTCGCGCCTTTGCTTGTGGCTATGCGCAGGGTGCAAAGGCGATCGATCCGAAGGCGGAAGTGATTCAAAACATTGTCGGTACAACTGCAACTGCTTGGAATGATCCAGCCAAAGGCGGTGAGTTAGCCCGTTCTCAATTTGAACGTGGCGTCGATGTCGTGTTCCATGCAGCCGGTGGCAGTGGTATGGGCGCTTTGCAAGCGGCTAAAGAGAAAGGCAAGCTGGCGATTGGTGTCGATTCCAATCAAAACTATTTGTTCCCAGGCGTGATGTTGACGTCGATGGTCAAGCGTGTTGATAACGCGGTCTACGACAACTTCATGCAATTGAAAAATGGTACATGGAAAGCGGGCGTTACCAATCTTGGCTTGAAAGAAGGCGGCGTTGATTGGGCACTCGATAAGGATAATCGTGCCGTTGTCAGCGCCGATATGGAGAAGCGCATTAATGCGGCGAAACAAGACATCTTGAGCGGTAAAGTGAAAGTCGTCGATTATCGCGAAGCGAGCACTTGCCCAGTTAAATAAATGAAGTATCTTGAAAGTTGCTGAACTTGGTTCGGCAACTTTTTTGCCATCTGGGCTCCGTGAAAACCTTTGTTTTGTTGTTCAGATAGTTTATAAAATGCTGTGCAAGTGAATGGTGCAAAGCATAAAAGATTTAAAGTCATCGACATGCTTGCAATGACTTAAAGATCACGCAAAAATCTGCGTGCGATTGATTAACCTGGCTTCCCAAAAATTGAGTGTGTGGGAAGCCTTTTTTATCCCTGTTTGCTTATGTCTAATGCCGTCGAATTTCGTCAGATTTCTAAGCGCTTCGGTAAAGTGCTTGCGAATGACGCGGTCAGTTTTTCTATTGCCAGTGGCAGTGTGCACGGCGTGATCGGCGAGAACGGTGCTGGCAAGTCGACCTTGATGAGCATCCTTTACGGCTATTATCAAGCTGACGAAGGTGAGATCTGGATTAACGGCCAAGCTCGCTCAATTCCCAATAGTCATGAAGCGATTGCGCTCGGGATCGGCATGGTGCATCAGCACTTTATGTTGGTCGAAACCATGACGGTGCTCGACAATATTATGCTCGGCATGGAAGGTGGTTTCCGTCTGAAACGTCGGCGCCAACAGATCGCTGAAGAGCTAAGCAAATTGTGTAACGAGTACGGCCTCGAATTAAAGCTCGACGCCTATGTTCATGATCTTTCGGTCGGTGAGCAACAGCGGGTAGAGATTCTCAAACAGCTGTATCGCAATGCTAATATCTTGATTTTGGATGAACCGACGGCGGTCCTCACGCCACAAGAAACCGATGCCCTATTCGCGATTCTGAAATTGTTCAAGCAGCAGGGCAAAACCGTGATTTTGATTACGCATAAGCTGCCTGAAATTATGGCGATTACGGATCAGGTAACCGTCATGCGTGCTGGTGGCGTGGTGGCAACGGTTGCCACTGCAGAGACGGATAAAGAAGACCTCGCCTTGAAAATGGTGGGGCGCAAAGTGATCACAGAATTGCCACGTCAGAGTTTGCATGCTGGTGAAGTGATGCTGAGCGTGCACGATCTCAACCTTAAAAATGCTCAGGGCGTAAATGTGCTCAGTGAGATTAATTTCGACGTCAAAGCGGGCGAGATTGTTGCGATCGCTGGCGTATCGGGTAATGGTCAGTCAGAATTACTCGAAGTGATTGCCGGTATGTGTCTAGACAAAACAGATCATCTCAACGGCAGCATCAAACTCGGCGAGCAAGCGATTACCTTTAACAAGGCAGATCCGACTTTGCCAGCAAAATTGCGTCGACTTGGCTTAGGCCACGTGCCAGAAGATCGTTTGCGCGATGGTGTGGTCAAAGATTTCAGCGTGTGGGAAAACCTTTTGCTTGGTCAGCAAAGCGATCAAATCTATTTAGATAAGAAATCCTGCATCGCTGCGGCGGATGACTTGCTCGAACAATTTGAAGTGCGTCCTATGGATTCATCTTTGCGCATTTCACAATTATCCGGTGGTAATCAGCAGAAGGTGGTAATGGCGCGTGAGATCGCGGCAAAACCGAAAGTGCTTTTGGTTGGTCAGCCAACCCGTGGTGTCGATATCGGCACCATACAACGTATTCACACCGAGTTGTTAGCCTTGCGCGACGCTGGTGTGGCAATTCTTTTGGTGTCTGCTGAGCTCGAAGAAATTCGTGCTTTGGCAGATCGTATTTTGGTGATGTCAGGTGGTCGCATTACAGGCGAGGTTGCGATTGCCGACTATGACACGACACGGATTGGTTTATTGATGGGTGGTCTGCATAAATGAATTCTGATTTACCTCGTTGGGCAACCAACATCGTTCTGCCATTATTTAATCTGTTGTCCGCCTTGGTGGTGGCAGCTGGTGTCATTTACATGCTCGGCGAAAAACCAGGTGAGGCCTTGGGCATTCTGATCAACAGTGCGCTCGGCACGCCTGAGGGCTTGGGTTACACCTTGTTCTACACTACGACTTATGTATTGACTGGCTTGTCAGTTTCGGTTGCAATGCAAGCTGGTCTGTTCAATATTGGTAGTGACGGACAAATGTATTTGGGCGGCTTGGGTTTGACACTCTTGATGTTGCAATTTGACGCCAGCATGCCGACTTGGGTCTTGGTACCGATGGGCATACTCGGTGCGATGGCATTTGGCGCTTTGTGGGCCTTTATCCCTGGTTATTTGCAAGCGCGACGCGGAAGCCATGTGGTGGTAACCACCATCATGTTCAACTTCATCGCGGCGTCTTTGATGAACTTCATCATCATCAGCTATTTAATTCCGGTCGGCGAGCAAAACCCTGCGAGCCGTATGTTCGCTGAAGCGGCATGGTTACCACGTTTAAATACTTTGATTCCTGCTCTCGGAGATAATCCTCTGAACATCAGCTTTATTTTGTGCTTGCTGTGTTTGGCGCTATATGGATTTGTCGTATGGCATACGCGTTGGGGCTATGCCTTGCGCGCTTCCGGCAAGAATCCACACGCCGCTCACTACGCTGGAATCTCATTGGCAAAAGTGATCATGGTGACGATGGTCATTTCGGGTGCCTTGGCAGGTTTGGCTTCGGTCAATAGCATCTCCGGTTCTACGCATTACTTGAGTTTGAACTTTACCGCCGGCGCAGGATTCGTCGGTATTGCAGTGGCTTTGATGGGACGTCAAAAGCCGGTAGGATTATTTTTGGCAGCCGCCTTGTTTGGTATTTTGATGCAAGGTGGGTTTGATCTCTCGTTTGAGAAACCGAATATTCCGACTGAAACTTTTATCTTTATTCAGGGCGTCATTATTTTGTTCTGCGGTGCGATGGAAAATATGTACGCCCCAGCTTTGGCCCGCCTTTTGAAATGGAATGGAGCGCGCCATGCTTGAAGATTTCCAATTTTCGACCATTCTCGTTTCGATGATTCGAAACGCGCCTGTGTTGTTGTTTGCTGCGTTCGCCGGTGTTTTCGCAGAGCGCAGCGGTGTGATTGATTTGGCTTTGGAAGGCAAGATGTTGTCATCGGCCTTTGCAGCTGCTTCCGTGACTTTCTTAACGCAAAACCCTTATTGGGGCGTGGCAGCTGGGATTGCGGTGTCGTGTTTGATCGCGCTATTGCAAGCCTACGTCGCTATCAATCAACGCGGCAATCAATTGGTATTTGGTATCGCCATCAATATCGCCGCCTCTGGTCTCACCTTTGTCTTGGCGCAGTACTTCTTCCAATTGGGTGGTCGTAGCCCGGATCTAGGTGCTGCACGTTTTGCGGTTTGGGATTTTCCTTTAGCCCAATGGTGGTCTGGAAATGAATTCTTTAATTGGTTCTTCGGCAAATTCCTCGGTGGCCACACAATTTTGGCTTACCTTGCATTCTTGTTGATTCCGATTTTGCATTGGGTGGTGTCGCATAGTCGTTTTGGTTTGCGTTTGCGTGCTGTTGGTGAGAATCCTCATGCGGCCGATTCCGCAGGAATTAATGTGGCCGCTACGCGTTACATGTCCTTGTTGTGGGGCGGTGTTTTGTGCTCATTGGCAGGTTCGTATTTGGCGATCGTGCAAAGTGGCTTCTTCTTGCGTGACATGTCAGCAGGTAATGGTTTCCTCGCTTTGACCGCGGTCGTGTTTGGCAACTGGCGTCCATTGCAAACAGCAGCAGGTTGTTTGATGTTTGCTTTGTTTGCGGCCTTGCAAATTCAGATGGAAGGTGTAGCTTTCCCTGTGGTGGGCCAAATTCCAGGCTCATTAATTCAGATGTTGCCTTTCGTGGTGACGGTCATCGTTTTGGCGGGTGTAATGGCGAAATCGGTTGCACCCAAGGCTTTGGGCAATCCTTTCGTGAAGTCACGCTAAGGCATTTGGTCGCTTTGTGCTGGTGCCACCACTGGAATCGCGCCGCACCAAAGTGACCTAGAATTTTTAATGAAAGGTGGACCACCATGGTTCATAAAGTGATATTCGATACAGATCCCGGCGTCGATGACGCAATGGCTTTGTATTTTGCTTTGGCGCATCCTGAGATCGACATCGTCGGCATTACTACGACCTTCGGCAACGTCACCGTGCAGCAAGCGACTGCCAATGGACTGTATTTGAGCCGTATTTGCGGCCGTGAGATTCCGGTTGCTGGCGGCGGCGCGGTACCTTTGATGAAAGCGCCGGGTACACCGCCGGGTTTCATTCATGGCGATGACGGTTTGGGTAATCTACCTTTGCGCGTTGCGGTGCAAGGAAATGAAGAGAGCAAATCGGCGGCTGAATTTATCGTTGAGATGGCACGTGCGCATCCCGGTGAAATTTCCTTAGTGGCGGTCGGTCCTCTCGTGAATCTTGGCTTGGCGCTCAAGCTTGAGCCAGAATTGCCTAAGCTGATCAAACAAGTGATCTTGATGGCAGGCACCGTGATTGAACCGGGTAATGTCTCACCGGTGGCCGAGGCAAATGTGTGGAACGATCCGCATGCGGCCGATTTGGTATTCACGGCTGGTTGGAACTTGGTCATGGTCGGACTCGACGTGACCCATCGTGTGGTGATTCCAGCGACCTATTTCACAGAGTTGGCCGCGCATCATCGCGATCATTTGGCAATGCGTACCTTGAATCACGCCGCGCAGTTTTATTGCGACTTCTATTTGCGTGAGCGTCCTGATCTAGGCCATGCTTGTTTTGGCCACGATATTCTGGCTTTCGTGTACTTGGTTGCACCACAGTTGTTCAGCACCCAAGACGGTCGCATTCGTGTGCAGTTAGAAGGCCTTGGCAATGGTCAAACCATGATGGATAGACATGGTGGTTTGCACTATGCGCAAGCGGGTTGGGAGAAATCTCGTCCTCAAACTACAGTGTGCATGCAGGTCGATGCACCACAATGCCTGAGCTTGATCAAACAAACCCTAGAAAGCGATTGGCTGCGTGCACCGCTCGTGCTGTAATCATCGTCTTGCAATTTGAATTTGAGGTTTCTATGTTAATTACTCCTGTCGATTTCACTAGCCCAACGGCGGCAAAAGACTTCGCCGAAAGCTTACACAACACAGGCTTTGGCGTTTTGACGAATCACCCTTTGTCGCAGGATTTGTTGAATGCGATTTACGCCGAATGGTATGGTTTCTTTCAGAGTGAAGCGAAGAAAAATTATGCCTATGATCCACAAAAATACGACGGCTATTTTTCTCCAACAGTGTCGGAGACTGCGAAAGGTTTTACCAAGCGTGATCTGAAAGAGTTCTACCACGTCTACCCTTGGGGCCGTTACCCATCAGAGGTTTCTGATAACGCCAGCAATTACTACAAACAAGCGTCTGATTTGGCAGCGACTTTGTTGAGCTGGGTTGAGCAATATACGCCTGAAGATGTACGGGCCAAGTATTCCATGCCGCTGCCAAAAATGATCGAAGGCAGCGAACAGACCTTGTTGCGCGTCTTGCATTATCCACCTTTGCGTGGTGATGAGGAGCCGGGTGCGGTGCGCGCTGCAGCGCATGGTGATATCAATTTGTTGACGATCTTACCAGCGGCAACTGCAGCGGGTTTGCAAGTCGTCGGTAAAGATGGCGAATGGCATGACGTGCCGTGTGACTTCGGTATGCTCATCGTTAATATTGGCGATATGCTGCAAGAAGCTTCAGCTGGTTACTATCCATCGACCGTGCATCGTGTCTTGAATCCAACTGGCGAAGAGGCGAAGAAGTCGCGAGTGTCTTTACCTTTGTTCTTGCACCCACGTCCAGATGTGGTGTTGTCCGAACGTCATACAGCGGGTTCTTATCTCACTGAGCGTTTGAACGAGCTGCACGCCAAGAATCCATAAGCGTTTTTCTGTGCGATGAACCGATTAGATTGATCTAGGTTCATCGCACCAACACTCTCTGGTGTCTTTCCCTTTCTGCTACAAGTCATCGTCGCCATCCATAGATAATAGATGGCTTTCTTTAAATTTCTCACGTCAATCTCGACTTCAACCCGGAGAGGCTTTTGCTCGCGGCTTGAGGGCGTGTTATCCTGCATTGAAGCTATTTGGCTTAAGAGATCTTCAGATCTCTGATCTTTGGGCTTTCTGCCTTGCATTCACGAGAAAAAACACATTAAAAAGTTGGAGTTCATAACAATGAAAAAAATGCACTCGGTATTTGCCTTGACCTGTTTATCTTTGAGTTTGATTTCTTCTGCAGTGAGTTTCGATGCGCATGCCCAAAGTGCCCAGAAGAATCTTCAAGCGACCAGGCAGTATTACCAACAATTGCTCGCGCCAAATAGCAACCGCGGAGCCGAACTGAATATGCTGATGACGATGATGCCGAAAGGCGGCGATATTCATCATCATTACACCGGCGCACTCTATGCCGAGATCTATTTGGATTGGGTTGCCCAGCAAGGCTATTGCGTCTACCGAGAATCGAATCCCAACGCCAAACAAGAAAAGTTTCGGATCGAGGTGAAGGCGATCACCGATCCTGAACTTTCTAAGAATTGTTGGAAGGTTGATGCGATCCGTAAAGACAATTTGTTTTATCGCGAACTCTTGATGACCTGGTCTGACCTTGATTTCGGGAGCCACTATCATCAGCAAATTCCACCTGATCAGCAATTCTTCAATACCTTTGGCTATTTTGGTGCGGTTTCTAAATTCAATACCAATGCGGGTTTGCAAAGCCTGAAGGCACGCGCGAAAGCAGAGAATCAGCAATACTTAGAAACCATGTTGAAGAGTGCACCGATTGTCGAGAACACTGAGTTGTCGGGTAAGCTCGATAGCCTCAAGGCCGACGCGCCAGCGGTCGAACTTGAAAATATTCTCACAGCATATCTTCTATTTCTGAAGAGCGATGCAAATGCTCAAGCTGCCGTTAAGGCCTACGTCGACGAGGTGAGTCTCGATACCAAAGATCTCGATGACGATGAATTTACCTTACGTGTGCAAACCTATGTGTCGCGTAATTCCACGCCGGGTAAAACATTCGCAGGTTTGTATGCCGCCTTCGCTGCGAGTCAACAAAATTCTAAGATAGTCGGCATCAATATCGTTGGCCCAGAGCACGGCTTAGTTGCACTGCGCGACTATCAATTGCACATGCAAATGTTTGCCTTTTTGAAGAAGCAATTTCCACAAGCACGCTTAGCCTTACATGCCGGTGAGCTCAATCTTGGTATCGTGCCGCCAGAAAATTTGTTGTCGCACATTCGCAGCGCTGTTGAAGTCGCTGGTGCAGAGCGAATTGGTCACGGCGTCGATGTGAGTTTCGAACGCGAACCGCACCAACTACTGCAAAGCTTGAAGCAAAAGAATGTGGCAATCGAGATCAATCTCACAAGTAACGCCTTTATTCTCGGCGTCAAAGGTGCAGACCATCCCGTTACGCTCTATTTGCGACATGGTGTACCGGTGGTCATCAGTAGCGATGACGTAGGAGTGTCACGCAATAATCTCAGCAACGAATATTTTCAATTCACCTCACGCTATAAACCTAGTTACGATCAACTCAAGAAAATTGTCTATAACAGCATCCGTTATTCGTTCCTGAAAGAGGATGAGAAACGCAAACAGCTGGCCTTACTGGATCAAAAATTTGTGAAGTTTGAGGCCGAGGTTGCTTCTTTCGCGCGCTAATTTTGAAACCTCGGATTACGTGGTTCGACAAAAACTATGATTGTTTTTGTCGAGAAAGTTGACATTAGGGATGAGGCAAATATCAGACACCACAAAAAAAAGTCAAATTGGGGCTTGCTAAAACCACTGATTTTTTATACAGTGTCATTCATACAGTGTTTTGGGCGAAAAAGCTGAACGCTTATTGTGTAAAATTTAAGTGTACTTCTGAATATAGTGGTTGACTGCAGGCAGTCAACTTGTTGCCAACGTAAATTGAAGAGAGTTGAGAGAGAACATGGACGATAGAAAATCTGATAACAACGCGGATAAATCAAAAGCGCTTGCCGCTGCATTAGCGCAAATTGAAAAGCAGTTTGGTAAAGGCTCCGTCATGCGTATGGCTGATGGTACCGCTGCAGAGGAGGTTCAAGTTGTCTCAACGGGCTCTTTAGGTTTGGATATTGCACTTGGCGTAGGTGGTTTGCCGCGTGGTCGTATCGTCGAGATTTATGGTCCAGAATCGTCGGGTAAAACGACGCTGACTTTGCAAGCGATCGCTGAAATGCAAAAGCTCGGTGGCACCTGCGCGTTTATCGATGCGGAACATGCTCTGGATGTGGGCTATGCGCAGAAGTTGGGCGTCAATTTAGGTGATCTCTTGATTTCCCAACCAGACACTGGTGAACAAGCTTTGGAAATTACGGATGCCTTGGTGCGTTCTGGTGGTGTTGATCTGGTGGTGATCGACTCGGTTGCTGCCCTGACACCAAAAGCTGAGATCGAAGGCGACATGGGCGATTCTTTGCCTGGCTTGCAAGCGCGTTTGATGTCTCAAGCCTTGCGTAAATTAACCGGCAGTATCAACCGTACTAACACCTTAGTCATTTTCATTAATCAAATTCGTATGAAGATTGGTGTGATGTTTGGTAGCCCAGAAACGACAACAGGTGGTAATGCTTTGAAGTTTTATGCTTCTGTGCGTTTGGACATTCGTCGTACTGGTTCGATTAAGTCTGGCGATGAAGTGATCGGTAATGAGACTAAAGTTAAGGTTGTGAAAAACAAGGTTGCGCCGCCTTTCAAAGAAGCTCATTTCGACATTTTGTACGGTGCTGGTACTTCGCGTGAAGGTGAGATCTTGGATCTTGGCGCCGATTGTAAGATCGTTGAGAAATCTGGCTCATGGTATAGCTACAACGGCGAGAAGATCGGGCAAGGTAAAGACAATGCACGTAACTTCTTGATCGAACATCCTGAATTGGCTTTTGAGATCGAGAACCGTGTTCGTGAGCAATTGGGTGTTCCTTTATTGCCAACCCCGGTCGAAGAATAATTCGTTTTTAGTTCAGATTCACGTTAGTCTTAAGTCGATCTTCCTTGCCATGGAGGGTCGACTTTTTTTGTTAACGCCAGTAAGTTGCTAGCCGTTTTTCTGTAGCTTTTAAATTTGATGGGAAATAAGGCTATTAATCCATCTCCGTATTTGTAACTCAATCGTTGACTTGATCTTTTTTGAGATGGAAGCTTAGATTGATACTTGGGAATCTGTATGAAAAGCAGCTAGATCCCTATGGGGCGAAGTCAGTGGGTGCGTGTAGTTTGATCAGCGCGGTTTCCAGATTCAAACCCTATCCTATGTTGTTGGCTCGTGTTGAAGCAAAGAGCTGACGACCTCTGAAGCCAGAGTGAATACGACAAGTGAAGCAGATAGAGTGACTTAGAAAAACAAGTTCTAATCGAGCAGGAAATGATCAAGAAGCCACGACTAAGTTTAAAAGGCCGAGCATTACGTTACCTCTCTTTGCGAGAGCACAGCCGCGTTGAGTTGGCGAGAAAGTTGACGCCTTATGTGCAAGAGGGCGAAGACTTAGAAGAAGTCTTGAACTTCTTGGAACGGTCAAACTTTTTGTCAGACCAACGTTTTTCCGAGTCTCTAGTCAATCGTCGTCAGTCGAGATTCGGTAATCAAAGAATTCTAGCCGAATTGCATCAACACGATTTGAAGACTGAAGACCTTGCCGATGCAAAGCAGAGATTGCAAGAAAATGAATTAGAACGCGCTATACAGGTGCTGCATAAGAAATTTCCCGTCACCCCGGTAGATCAAGCTGAAAAGGCAAAGCAAATGCGATTTTTGATGCAACGCGGCTTTTCAAGTACCTCCGTCCAAAAGGCATTGCGCGCCCCTCGCGAGGATGAGGACACTTAGTTGTCCAGCATCGGTCAAATTTATCCGAAAGCCTGATTGCAATCCATTTTAAACCTCATTGTATTCATGGGCCATGGCCCTGCAAGCTTTTGCACAAAGAGTGATTATCGAGATATTTCCCTAACTGTGCCATGGACATCATTAACGAAATTCGAGAAATAAATATATTTGGAATATAATGGAATTCATTGCTTAGCCGAATGTCTCATCGGAGACTCAACTTTGCCGGTGCAGGTTTATTGCCGTCGTAAAGTAATCATCGCATGAGTTCTACACTGACAGTGAATCAATACCAAGGTCGAGCAGTGTGTTTACCTTGACTTCAGTAAGAATAAAAACAAACATCGCAAAACAATATCGGAGACTCTATGCGCCAACAGTTCAACAGAACCCGCGTTGCTTCCTTCATCCTTAATGTGTTTCTTGGCGTCTCGGTGCTTGCGAGCTCTGGTATTTCGATAGCGGATCAAACTTCGAAACAATCTAGTCCTGCTGTTAAGAAGAACAAAGCAACGCGTGACTTTGAAGCGATTTATACCAAAGAGTGGGATTGGCGGCAAAATCAATTTGCCGATGACGAAGACAGCCCCCAGGATAAAGTCATTCCTAAGCTGCCCGTGGTGAATAAGGCCATGCAAGACAAACGACAAGCGATGTGGCAGAAGGTACTCGATCAACTTGATACGATTAAAGTCTCAGATTTATCGCCTGAAGATCAAGTCAATTTCGCGGTCTACCGAAATCAAATTGAAACATTATGGTTGGGTCAAAAATTTAAACTCTACGAACGACCTTTCAATGGCGATACTTCATTTTGGGGCAATCTCGCGGACGTCGCACGTCGTGATATGCGCAGCGAAAAGGATCTGCAAAATTACCTCGGGCAATTGGCCGACATTCCGCGCTATTTTGGTGAACACATCGACAATATGCGGGCCGGATTGAAGCGTAATTTCTCGATGCCGAAGGTCAGCTTGAAAGGGCGCGATGGCTCGGTCGTATCAGTGCTCGAAGCGAAGTCGATCGAGGATAATGTGTACTACACACCATTTAAAAAACTGCCAGCAAGTATGTCCGCTGAGAAGAAAGCGGCGCTGCAACAAGAGGCAAGGAAGATCATCGAGCAAAAAGTACTGCCGGCCTACGCCACACTGTTGAAGTTCTTACGTGAAGAGTATTTCCCGCACGCGCAAAATTCAACTGCCGCCTATGACTTGCCCGATGGGCGCGCTTTTTATCAAGCGCAAATTAAAACCTATACGACCTTAGATTTAACGCCCGAACAAATACATCAAATCGGCCTCGATGAAGTTGCCAGCATACGACGTGAAATGGATGAAGTCATGGCTGAGCTGAAGTTTCATGGTGGCTTACCAGAGTTCCTGAAGTACCTGCGCACTTCACCTGAGTTTTATGCAAAGACGCCGCAAGAGCTTCTCAATCGAGCTGCGTGGATTTCCAAAATGTTCGATGCCAAAGCCAGCAAATACTTTGGGCTTTTGCCGCGACAACGATTCGCCATTATTCCAGTGCCAGATGACATCGCGCCTTTTTATACCAGCGGCCGTGGCGGCCCAGGCGTGTATTTGGTCAATACTTACGATTTGCCTTCACGCGCATTGTATTCATTGCCGGCCTTGACACTGCATGAGTCTGCGCCAGGGCATGCGATGCAGATGTCGCTTGCCAACGAGAACAAGAACTTACCGGTGTTTAGACAAAACTCTTATATCTCCGCTTATGGCGAGGGTTGGGCATTGTACGCCGAGCGCTTAGGTGTTGAGATGGGGATGTACACCACGCCCTACGAACGCTTCGGCATGTTGAGTTATCAGATGTGGCGCGCCTGCCGCCTTGTGGTCGATACGGGTATTCACGCCAAACGTTGGACGCGCGAACAGGCGCAACAGTATTTCCTCGATAACACGGCCTTGTCTGCTCACGAAATTGAAACTGAGGTCGATCGCTATATTACGTGGCCGGGGCAAGCAGATTCTTACTATTTGGGCTCGATGGCGATCTGGAAGAATCGTAAACGCGCTGAAGCGGCACTCGGTGAACACTTTGATTTGAGAGCTTTCCACGACGCTATATTGGCATTGGGCTCGGTGCCTTTGTCGGTATTGGATGCGCGTATTGATCAGTTCATTGCCGATGGCAAGGCCAAAGCCAATAAAGCAGGACAAATGACAACTCAGGCGTCCAAGAAGTAGTTTAGTGGAGGGGGATCATTTAGTGGTACGTATCGATCCGAAAAGTGGACGGACTTACACTTTTGTAGGAATTCTATTAACGATGTTGCCGACTTTCTAGCAAATTAAGCCGCGATTTTGTCCAGAATTTGCGTTCAATCAGCCCCCAAAATGGAATTGGAGGGGGCAGCTGTGCTAGAATCCAAAGGTTTTTTGCAACGCCGCAGGAGCGGCTGTTATCGTAGAAGCTGCGATGACGCACGCAATTGTGGCTTTTTATTCTGAAATGGCCGCCTCGGGCATGAAGCCTCTATCACTGTTCTTCGCTCAGTTTACCGACAAGTTGAAAGCTTGTTGGCTGGCGACCCGTCAGCACACTTTGGGTGCACGGATCGACGCAACAGTACGCTCACATCTTGGTAGTCCACTTCTTTTTAGTGCAAATTCCCGCGCTGGTTTTTTTGCTGTTCTTCGTTTGAACCGTTTCGGCAGTTCACATGCTGCTGGGCTGACGAGAAGAGTTGTTCTGTTTTGAATCCCTTTAGGAGGCAATCAGTCCATGGCGCATGGTGGTAAAGATTTTTTTTGAGATTTAGGTGAGATCGGACCGTTTCGGCATTCAGCGTGAGAACTTTGAATGTCACACGTGCCCAGATTTGACGTAAGTGTTTTTTGTTTTACTTTTTAACTAATACCTCAGTGTCTGAAGGGAAGTCGTATGAAAATCCATGAGTATCAGGGTAAAGAAATCCTCCGCAAATTTGGAGTGACCGTACCGCGCGGTATCCCATGTTTATCTGTTGATGAAGCAGTCAAAGCTGCTGAAACATTGGGCGGTCCAGTATGGGTCGTTAAAGCACAAATTCACGCCGGTGGCCGTGGTAAAGGTGGTGGCGTTAAGGTTGCTAAATCCTTGGAACAAGTACGCGAATACGCAGACGCTATCTTGGGTATGCAATTAGTGACGCATCAAACTGGCCCAGAAGGTCAAAAAGTACGTCGCTTGTTGATCGAAGAAGGCGCGGACATCAAGAAGGAACTGTACGTCAGTATGGTGACTGACCGTATTAGCCAACGCGTCGTTTTGATGGCTTCTTCTGAAGGCGGTATGGACATTGAAGAAGTCGCTGAAAAGCATCCAGAATTGATCCACTCTATCGCGATCGATCCAACTGCCGGTTTGCAAGATGCGGAAGCAGACGACATCGCTCGTAAGATTGGCGTACCTGATGCATCTGTGGCCGATGCACGCGCACAATTGCAAGGTTTGTACAAAGCCTTCATGGAAACTGACGCATCCTTGGCAGAGATCAATCCTTTGATTTTGACTGGCTCCGGCAAAGTCATCGCGCTCGACGCCAAATTTAACTTCGACGCAAACTCTTTGTTCCGTCAACCAGAAATCGTGGCTTACCGCGATTTGGACGAAGAAGATCCAGCGGAAATCGAAGCCTCGAAATTCGACTTGGCCTACATCTCTCTCGACGGCAATATCGGTTGCTTGGTCAACGGTGCAGGTTTGGCGATGGCAACTATGGATACGATTAAGTTGTTTGGCGGTGAGCCAGCAAACTTCCTCGACGTTGGTGGTGGCGCGACTGCAGAAAAAGTGACAGAAGCTTTCAAGATTATGTTGAAAAATCCAGGTCTGAAAGCGATCTTGGTCAACATCTTCGGCGGCATTATGCGTTGCGACGTGATTGCCGAAGGTGTGATTACAGCGTCCAAAGCAGTGTCATTGCAAGTACCATTGGTAGTACGCATGAAAGGTACTAACGAAGATATCGGTAAGAAAATGTTGGCTGACTCCGGTTTGCCTATTATCTCCGCTGACACGATGGAAGAAGCAGCGCAAAAAGTTGTTGCCGCTGCTGCCAACGCTTAATTATCGCAAGGAATCACTATGTCTATCCTGATTAATAAAGACACTAAAGTCATTACACAAGGTATCACTGGTAAAACAGGCCAGTTCCATACACGTATGTGCCGCGACTACGCGAACGGCAAAAACTGTTTCGTTGCAGGCGTGAATCCTAAGAAAGCTGGCGAAGACTTCGAAGGCATTCCAATTTATGCGAATGTGACTGAAGCTAAAGCCGCGACTGGCGCAACAGTTTCTGTCATCTACGTTCCACCAGCAGGTGCAGCGGCTGCGATCTGGGAAGCCGTTGAAGCGGAACTTGATTTGGCGATCTGTATCACTGAAGGCATTCCTGTACGTGACATGATGATGTTGAAAGACCGCATGGCAAAAGCCGGTAGCAAAACAAAATTGCTCGGCCCTAACTGCCCAGGTTTGATCACACCAGACGAAATCAAGATCGGCATTATGCCAGGTCATATCCACCGTAAAGGTCGTATCGGCGTAGTTTCCCGCTCTGGTACTTTGACCTACGAAGCGGTTGGTCAATTGACAGCACTCGGCTTGGGTCAATCTTCCGCGGTTGGTATTGGTGGCGATCCAATCAATGGTTTGAAGCACATCGACGTCATGAAGATGTTCAACGATGATCCAGACACAGACGCTGTGATCATGATCGGTGAAATCGGTGGTCCAGACGAAGCGAATGCTGCTTACTGGATTAAAGACAATATGAAGAAGCCGGTGGTTGGTTTCATCGCTGGTGTGACTGCGCCTCAAGGTAAGCGTATGGGCCA
>CAYWNE010000084.1:0-16288 GCA_964459555.1 uncultured Burkholderiaceae bacterium
TAGCATACAACCTCTCGCAGCACAACGAAGCGTGGTGAGGCTCAGCGGAGAGCGCGCAGAAAAAAAATCACAGCATTGGCAAAGCATTATCCGCGCCGCGAGTGAACAATGTGGTCGAAATCGACTCGCGCATCTGGCAGAGCTCAACGATGTGCAAAGATGGTTAGCACAACAGGATTTACACAAACGCATCTTACTTTCGCCTAGAGGAAATCAATCGCTCGCGGACTGGACCCGCCATCACCCCGCTCAAGCTGTGACCATCATGGTTGGACCGGAGGGCGGCTTTTCTGATCTTGAAGAAAAAATGGCGATAGAACATGGTGCGATTTGTTTGAGTATGGGACCGCGTGTCTTGCGAACAGAAACAGCAGGTTTAGCGGCGATATCCATGATTAGTGCTGCGTGGGGCGGCATGTAGTGCGTAGTGCGGAAAGTTTTCTTGCGCCAGTATTCCCAGACGGAAAATAATTCCATCAGCTGTTACGTTTCGACACAAATTCTTCACATAACTTGTTGTTTGCACTGTCGCCGCAGTCGCCGCACTTGAGCAAGCCTCGCTATAATCACGACTCTACATTTGCAACCGTTTAGCGAGTAAGCCGTGAAATCTTCGTCATTCTTAAGTCGTTTCTTCAAGCAAGGCATCATCTTTGGTGCATCGTTGTCCCTGAGTTTGCTTTTGGCATCTTGCGGCGGCGGAAACACCAACACAAGCTCAACATCAACAGTGGCACTTAGCGGCCCACCGGCTGCCGCACCAGCAGCGAACACCGCCACCATGACCGGCCCTCGCAATAATTATTCCATCAAACGTACTGCAGCAAGCTTCACCCTCACCGACCGTGGATTTGCAGGTGGAACAACGACCTTATTATCATCTCACACCGCAGTGCAATTCTCCGACTTCATCGTCAACTTGCAAATCGGCGATAAGTCAAAAACAATCCCAGCCGCCACGCTCAACAGCATTATCGAGATGTACATCGCTTTTTTCAATCGCGTACCTGATGCCAATGGCCTTGCCTACTGGATCGATCAATCAAAAGCAGGCATGACACCAGACGCGATGGCAAACAATTTTTATGCCACGGCTTTGTTGTATAGCGATGTCACCCATTATACGAAGGACATGAGCAACACTGACTTCGTCAAGATGATCTACAAAAACGTTTTGGGTCGGACCGAAGTGGATCAACAAGGACTTGATTACTGGACAGCTGCACTTGCAAAACCAGCTGGAACAGCCGGTGCTGAGACACGTGGTACTCTGATCAAAGCGATCGTCGCCGCTGCTCATGGTTTCAAGGGTGACGCACAGTACGGTTACGTCGCAGATCTACTCGACAACAAAATCGCGGTTGGCACATACTTTGCCGTTCAACAAGGCTTGAACTATTTGACTGATGCTGACTCCATCACCAATGGCGTAGCAATTGCCGCAGCGGTTACTGCAACTGATATTAGCGCAGCAAAATCGATTATTGGCGTGAATGACCCTACGTTCGACCTCCGCAATGCGGCGCCGGCACCGCAAGTCACAATGAAGACCTCAATGGGTGATATTGTGATTGAATTGAATCCAACTAAGGCGCCAATTACATCCGCCAATTTCCTGCGCTATGTTGACGTCGGCTTTTACTCGAACAAAATCTTTCACCGCGTGATAAGCAATTTCATGATTCAAGGTGGCGGCTTCACAACAGATTTAGTGCAGGCCAGCACCTACCCGCCAATCAAACTTGAAGTCAATAATGGTCTCAGTAATGTACGCGGAACGATCGCCATGGCACGCACCAGCATCCTCGATTCGGCGACGTCTCAGTTCTATATCAACGTGGTCGATAACACTTTCCTCGATACGAGTGGCGGTGGCTATGCGGTATTTGGGCAAGTCGTATCCGGCATGGAGATTGTCGATAAGATCAAACAAGTTCCAACGACCACACGCAGTGGCTACAGCGACGTTCCCGTTACAAACATCATCATTTTGTCAGTAGAACGTTCGAATTAAAAACATTCAACACACAAGAAATGGAGGCCGAGGCCTCCATTTTTGTTTGCAGCACCGAAACCTTGATTCGAAACTTTGCTACACTTCGTCTTTCTGAATCGCACTTGCTTTGAGCAACTTGAATCATATGAACACCCACTCCAATTTGTTGCATTGGCAAGAAAACGAAACAAACTTCACAGCGATATGGCAGTCCGCAAATCAGGCGCCGACGCCAAAAAAACTCATTGTCGCCGACGACCGCATGACCGCTGACCAAGCGTATCGATATGCTTGCGAAGGTATTGGCTTGATTTGGCGCGGTGATTTCCAAAACGCCAAACAACTTACTCAAGCACTGGCGAGAAGGCTGGATAAACTCAAAAAATCCAAGGAAAAGAAAGCTACACCACAAAACCTTGAAGAGGATATGGCTGCCCTCTTCCATTTGCACAGACGCGATCAAGTACATCGTAGCCGCATTCTCGGCATGGTGCTGATTCCTGTGCAAGCAGACCTACGCGTCCCTTTGCGGCGCGCACCTGATATACAAGAAGCACTTGAACAAGCTTTGCCACAGTATGCTAGCCATGGGAATAGCGGGTCTAGCTCAAGCATCGCTTTTCTAATCAGCCTCAAAGAATTGCTCGGCATTATAGGCGCTCATCAATGGCGTAAAAATGGAGTTGATGTTGCTGCCCTCAATGCAAAGATACACCCCTACTATGGCGTATATTCACCGCTACGCGGCGAATATTTAGACCTCGTCGCTAAAGCACCATTACCGAGTACTGGAGTCGCCTTCGACATCGGCACGGGAACTGGGGTTATTGCGGCGATCTTAGCGCGCCGAGGTATCAGTAAAATTATCGCCACAGACTTAAGCGAAAATGCGCTGAACTGTGCAGCAGAAAATCTCAAGTCATTGAAACTCGATCACTGCGTCGATTTGCAAAAACAAGACCTTTTTCCGCCATCACGCGCAGACCTGATTGTTTGCAATCCTCCTTGGTTGCCAGCAAAGCCGAGTTCTGCCATCGAATACGCTATCTACGATCCGAATAGTCAGATGCTGAAGTCCTTCCTTCACGGTCTCAAAGATCACCTTACAGAGCGCGGTGAAGCTTGGCTGATTATGTCGGATCTGGCAGAGCATTTGGGACTGCGCCAACACAATGAACTATGGCAATGGATAGAAGATGCCGGACTCTTTGTCGTCGGAAAACTTGACATAAGACCTCGTCATGGCAAAAGCCAAGATCAAGAGGACCCTTTATACATAGCGCGTAGCAAGGAGATCACATCGTTGTGGCGGCTACGTTTGCACTCGCAACAGGCAAGCTAATTACGTTTTTTTGCAAGAAAAATGCCGCTCTCGAGCGGCATTTTTCTATCAAGATACGGCGAAACTTCCGCCGTATTTATCCTCGGTTACTGCACAGTCGCAACCAAACTTGCACCAGACACAGCAGCATAAGCATTTACCAAAACATAGTAAGTGCCAGCAGCAGGAGCGCTGTAAGTGATTGTTTCTGTGTTAGTTGCACCATCAGACTTTTTATCATAAGTCGTCGTCGTTGGCGTTGCTCCCAGCTTCGCGTAGATATCGCCGTCGCCAGTGCCACCGCTAAGTTTGATGGTCAAACTTGTCTTACCAGCAGGTACAGTGATCGAATACACTTTTGATGTATTCAATGCCAGTGCGATCGATACAGGTACACCACTAGTCAACACGTTACCGCTTGTGCCGGTCTGATAGGTTGCAACGATCGATGCACCACTCACTGTCGCATAGGCATTCGCCAACAAGTAGTAGGTTCCAGCCGTTGGCGATGCGATGAGGATGGATTCCGTATTCGTAGAACCATCAGACTTCGCCAAGTATGAAGTTGTTGTCGGCGCAGAGCCCAATTTCGTGTAGATGTCGCCATCACCTGTGCCACCAGACATCTTGAAGCTCAGGTTACTTGCACCACTTGGAACCACGAAAGTATACGTTGCTGATTGACCTGTTGCTCCGCTAAAGGAAACTGCAACATCTTTAGTCAAGACACCGCCACCTGGTGGAGGCGTTGTACCACATCCGCCGGTAACGCCCACGCCTGAAAAGGCTGAAGTGACGTCAGCGACAGTGTAGTTACGATTTGCTGCAGCTTTTTCTACGCCACATGCGCCCTGATTGAAAGTACTGTTAGCAGTCCAGTACAAACGGTTTGCGTCAGCGAATACTTCGAAAGCCTTGCGTGTATTCCAACCTGCTTTAGTTGCTAACAAGTAGAACGCTTTATTGAAAACGCCGCTGGTATGATGCACGTCCATACTACTTGTGTAATTCGCAGCATTATCGATTGAACGACCATCTTGTGGTGGATTGTCCATGTAACGCAAAGCACCTGAACCTTTAAAGATATCAGCGCCAACTTTGAAATCGTTTGTTCCTAATACATAATACTTCGCAGCCTCACCAGCGATATCAGAAAACGCTTCATTCATACCGCCAGACATGCCGGAATACACCAACCCAGAATTTTGTTCTGTGAAGCCATGGCTTACTTCGTGCGAAGTGACATCCAATGAAACCAAAGGATAGAACGTCGTTGCACCATCGCCATAGCTCATTGCAGAACCATCCCAGAAAGCATTCTCGTAGCTACTGCCGTAGTGAACCTTCATCACGAGTTTTTGGCTAATTGGACGTACACCGAGCCAATCTTGGTACATGTTAAAGACTTTGTTGCCGAAATAGTGTGCGTCATTCATTGGTGCATAGCCACCATTGATTGTCTTTACTGTATTGCGTGGGCAAGTAAAAGAATGCAGAGTTCCAGAACCGGAAGTGGCACCATTCATGTTATAGGTATCCACATTGGTGCTGCTCAAACTACAAGTTGAACCATTAACGGTCACATCAAGGTAACCATAACCTGCAGTTGTGCCGTATTCGCGTTGACCAGTTTTCGCATTACCGCCAGGACCCGTGCCAGTCAATGAGTGCGTAATACCTTCCCATTTTTCCAAGACTGCGCCGCTATTCGCGTCGATCAAGAAATGAGGGCGACTTGGAGCACCATTTACGTTTGTGACATAGGACGTAAAGTAGACTAATCTCGCAGCGCCAGCGCTATCTTGCTTGACGAATAGTTTGACTTGTTCATTGCTCGTTGAGCCTACAGTTCTTGCTGCGATTTTTGCTGCACTCAATGCTTGGGTTGTGGACAAATTTGGCTTCGCGGAAGGCAAGTCTCTGGCCAGATTTGTGAGCATTGCACCATGAAAGCTACGAGTCGGTGCGCCTGCTGCGATTGAATTGTTTGTATCGAGATGTTCGACAATTGCCTCGCCCCAAACAGGTACGCCCTGATAGAGCTGCTCATAACGTTTTACGACGCGACCACCTTGATATTCTTTGCTGCGCAACTCGCGCAAATCAGAAACGGCCAAACCTAAAACTTCGTGCGTGGCACTGGCGCCACCAACTAAAGACTTTGTAGGGTTGCCATTGACCTTCGACAAATCAACACGATCCGCAGCTGTCGCGTCGAACGATGCTGCGATCAACAATGCCAGCAAACTTGGTTGCAAGACATTCGTCATACTTTTTGGATGTTTCATTTTTTATAACCTCTGTTTCAAACTACTCCCTAAGGAGAGATTTGATCCAAGCTTGTGGCCTAGATCCCCCATTTTTCTTTTACCGTTTGAAGGCAGCGTCGCGACGCTGTTTGGTAAAAACGCTCTTTTCAAAAAATGCATTTGATTTTCGACTTCAAGCACATTCTTGTTTGGCGTGGAAAAGTAAAACAGATGAAAGTTTTTATGAAAACATCTAAAAATGACTAGACAAGCAAACAAAACAATAACGAAGGGAGCGTCACCAAAATAAATTTGGCGATTGATCAAATCCCAAAGCCCAACCATCGCCACTTAGCTCAATTCTCAATTATTTGTATTGGTATTAATTACATTTTTATTTAAACTACTAGGATTATTAGTAAAAAATAAAAATACAACACAGAAGAAAATTCAAGCCAACAAGCATTTCCAATGCGAAAGTTTTGAAAATTTACGATCAAATTAAATAAATGAGTTGCAAACGAAACCCTGCCTCGAACTCTCGCGCAAAAAAAACCGCGAGTACTAGCTCGCGGTTTTTTTGTTGCAGACGAAGTCCTCTAGCGTTGTGCCACTGCGTCGACCACGCACAATGCCGTCATGTTGACGATACGTCTGACGGTTGCTGACGGTGTCAAAATATGAACTGGTTTCGCACAGCCGAGCAAAATTGGGCCAATCGCGATATTGTTACCGGCAGCGGTTTTCAACAAGTTGTAGGCGATGTTTGCAGCATCGATATTTGGCATCACCAACAGATTGGCATCCCCCTTCAAGGTCGAGAATGGCATGGTCTTAGCACGATAGTCGCTATCTAATGCGGTATCACCATGCATCTCACCGTCGATCTCGAGATCTGGTGCATCGCGGCGAATGATGTCGAGCGCTGCGCGCATCTTCTTCGCTGACTCGCTGTTGGCCGAGCCAAAGTTCGAGTGTGAAAGCAAGGCGGCTTTCGGTGCCAAGCCGAAACGGCGCATCTCTTCGGCAGCCATGATCGTGATCTCTGCAATCTGTTCGGCATTGGGATTTTCGTTGATGTGCGTATCAACCAAAACCAACTGGCGATCGGGCAATACCAAACCGTTCATCGCCGCATAAACATTAACGCCTGGACGCTTACCCAAGACTTGATTGATGTAGAACAGATGCAAACTACCGATACCAAAGGTACCGCAAATCATGCCGTCAGCATCACCTTTGTGAACCATCATCGAGCCAATCAAAGTGTGACGTCGACGCATCTCTAATTTCGCATATTGCTCGGTAATCCCTTGACGGCAGGTCATTTGATGATAAGTCTGCCAGTAGTCACGGTAGCGTGGATCCATCTCTGGATTGATCATTTCAAAGTCAATCCCGGCACGCAAACGCAAACCAAATTTTTGAATGCGTTGCTCCAAAATGTGCGGACGACCAACCAAAATAGGGCGTGCCAAATTCTCATCAACGACAACCTGCACCGCACGCAAGACACGCTCTTCTTCACCTTCCGCAAACACAATACGCTTACGCTCAGCTGGCGCTTTCTTAGCGATCTGGAACAAGGGCTTCATGAAAGTGCCGCTGTGATACACGAATTGCTGTAGCTTATCGACATAAGCTTGCATATCCTGGATCGGGCGTTGCGCCACACCACACTCTTCAGCAGCTTTTGCCACTGCTGGTGCGATCTTGATCATCAAGCGTGGATCGAAAGGTTTAGGGATGAGGTACTCAGGACCAAACGATAAATTCGAAATGCCATATGCTGAAGCCACCACATCGGACTGCTCTGCTTGGGCCAAATCTGCGATGGCGTGCACGACTGCGATTTCCATTTCGCGGGTAATCGTGGTCGCGCCTGAATCTAAAGCACCACGGAAAATATATGGGAAGCAAAGGACATTATTGACCTGATTTGGGAAGTCCGAACGACCTGTGGCCATCACAGCATCATCGCGCACAGCCTTCACTTCTTCCGGCAAAATTTCCGGCGTTGGATTTGCTAAAGCCAAAATCAAAGGACGTGCTGCCATCTGTTTGACCATGTCTTGTTTCAACACGCCACCTGCTGACAAGCCCAAGAAGATATCTGCACCTTCAATCACTTCGCGCAGACTGCGCGCATTGGTCTCTTGAGCGAATCGTTCCTTATCTGGATCCATCAATTCGGTGCGGCCTTTATAGACCACACCCGCCAAATCCGTCACATAAATGTTCTCAATTGGGAAGCCCAAATCAACGATCAAATCAAGACAAGCCAAAGCCGCTGCACCAGCCCCGGACACTACCAATTTACATTGTTTGATGTCTTTATTAACGACTTTCAGGCCATTCAAAATCGCTGCGCCAACAATGATCGCGGTGCCATGTTGATCATCGTGGAAGACAGGAATCTTCATACGTTCACGCAATTTGCGTTCGATGTAAAAGCACTCTGGCGCTTTGATGTCTTCCAAATTGATACCGCCAAATGTCGGTTCCAAAGCAGCAATCACATCGACTAATTTATCAGGATCAGGTTCATTGATCTCAATATCAAAGACATCAATACCCGCAAATTTTTTGAACAAAACGCCCTTACCTTCCATCACCGGCTTCGACGCCAATGGACCGATATTGCCGAGACCAAGTACTGCCGTACCATTGGTGATCACCGCGACCAAATTACCGCGTGCTGTGTATTTGTAGGCAGCAGCGGGATCCGCCACGATTTCCTCGCAGGGAGCTGCAACGCCAGGAGAATAAGCGAGCGCCAAATCGCGTTGATTGGTGAGCTGTTTGGTGGGGGTAACGCTGATCTTACCTGGGGTCGGTAATTCATGGTATTCCAAAGCGGACTGACGGAGTTGCTGGCGAATAAGTTCTTTTTGTTCTGGCGTGTTCATAAAGGGAGTCCTTCTTTTTGACAACGTGATGCAATGGCGTTTTACACAAACAGGATCGTGCTCTTATTGTTGCTTGTTACATTATCCCATTATCGCCGAAGTTGTACGACAACTTCAAATAGATTGCACTTCGATTACGATTGGATCGCGTCGATAGGCTTTTGGCCGTCGAGCATAAAATTGCGGTGCCTCGATTCTAGCAGACAGGCAACTTTTGCTTTATACGTATTTTTACGGTGGCTATGCTTTTTTTGCATACTTTGGTGCAAATGCGCAATACTCGACGTAAAACGAACGCCCTACGCCAAAATAGAAAACATCTATTGAATCAATAAAATCAATTGCTTTTACTTATTGATTGATTTTGCCTATGATTCATTCCAAGCAAACGCAGCATGCAAATTCCAAACAAGCTGAGTTTGAACTGAAACCGATTCACTCTTTCATCTTGGAGAATGCCATGAAAAACCCATCCGTCACCATTCAAAACCTAGAAGCTGCTTTCGCCGGCGAATCCATGGCGCATATCAAATACCGTTACTTCGCCAAAATCGCGCGCGCTGCAGGTGCTGAAGATATCGCCCTCGCCTTCGAAGCGACGGCCGAACAGGAAGTCATGCATGCCTTCGGTCACTTAGATTTGCTCTACCCAAAAACGGCCTTGACGCCGCAACGCGCTTTGGAAATTGCAATTGAAGGCGAAACTTACGAATACACCGAAATGTATCCAAAATTCCGCCATCTCGCGGTCGAGGAAGGTAATCATGCCGCAGTCGCAGAGTATGACGAACAGATCGCTGAGTCCAAAGAACATGCCGAAAACTTTAAACGCACCTTGGAGATTGCAGCGAAACGCTTTGCGGCTTTAGCCAAAGTCGAGGAACGTCATGCCAAGCACTACCAGGACGTGTTGAACGCCAACCCTGCCTAAGACAGCACCAGACTGAACGAAATCAAACCCTCACTGCACAACATTAAAGGAAGAATCGATTATGAAAACTTACCAATGCATCGTCTGCGGCTTTATTTACGAACAAGCGAAAGGCTTGCCTGAAGACGGCATCGCACCTGGCACGGCTTGGGAAGATGTACCAGAAACATGGTCGTGCCCAGACTGCGGTGTCGCCAAATCAGATTTTGAAATGGTCGAAGTCTAATCGTTCGCACGCAATCACTCGCACTCAACAACAAATACGGAATTGAATTATGAAACCCATCATCGTAATCGGCAGTGGCATGGCAGGTATCAGCCTGATCCGCGAAGTACGCAAGCTTGACACTGAGACGCCTATCATCCTAGTGACTGCTGACGATGGTGGTTTTTACTCAAAGCCTATGCTCTCGAATGCGTTCGCACAAAACAAGCTGCCGATCCAGCTTAAAACCCAGAGTGCCACGCAAATCGCCGAGCAACTTGCGGTCACGGTTTTGCATCACACACGTGTTGAACAAATCGACACCGATGCAAAACGCATTAAGACTTCGATGGGTGATTTCGAGTATCGTGATTTAGTGCTGGCGACAGGTGCGAAGCCGATACGCTTAAGTATCCCTGGCGCCGCGAGCGAAGACATTCTTTCTGTCAATCACTTGAATGACTACGCGACTTTCCGCCAGCGCCTCGATACCATCAGCAATAGTAGGTCACCTGCGCGTGTTGCGATTCTCGGTGCGGGCTTAATTGGCTGCGAGTTTGCCGATGACCTCAACCAAGCAGGCTTTGAGATTCATCTAATTGATCCCAACCAACGACCGCTGGCGGCGCTGTTGTCCACCGCCGTTTCAGAACAACTTAAGCTACAACTAGAGAACAAAGGCGTACACCTTCATCTCAATACAAGCACGACCAGAATTGATCGCATCGATGAAACTTATCAGCTGCAACTCAGTGATGGCACTGAACTTATCGCTGATCTGGTTTTATCCGCGGTCGGATTAATTCCCGACACTTCTTTGGCAAAGCAATGCATGCCTACAGCATTGCAATGTGATCGTGGCATCCTTGTTGATGTCAGAGGGCGAACCAGCGCAGCTCACGTATACGCCCTCGGCGATTGCGCTCAATATGTCCTAGATAAAGATGGCAGTAGTACCGTCATGCCCTACATCGCTCCTTTATTAACGGCCGCACGTACCATCGCAAAAAACCTCGCTAACGCAACAGATATCGCTGATCACCAAATGGAACTCGGTCCTATGCCTATCATTATCAAAACGCCGAGTTGCCCAATAGCCGTTGTACCTCCTCGCGCCCAAGATCGTGAGCAAGGGAGCTGGTGTGAGGAACAGCGAGAGGAAAATATTCTGGTCAGCCGTTTTGTACTAAACAACGGCAAACTCGGCGGATTTGCTATAACGCCGAATCACGCCAAAATTCGATCCGAACTCATGGCACAACTTCAGCAAAATTGATTCGTGATGCAAGCCAATTCAAAAACCAAACGCTCCTCAATTGGAGCGTTTTTTGTTTCCAGAAAATGTCTAGCAAGCGGCCGAACACCACATTGATTACATGTAAAGAAGAAGAACCTCAGTCGCTTATTTTTCGCAAAAGGAGAGAATTACAACACTCTTCGACCTCGTGCCAAATTCATATAGCTTTTCAATTGCAAAGCGCCAATGTTTCCAGTATGGTCTCGTGTACAAAAAATCGGTTCAATCAGAACTAAAAACAATACCGTATGGCGAGCTCAATTGAGCCCGCGCTACGAGGGAAATCATTTAAGGCAAGAGCTGAGTTGCGTGAGGTCGAAGTGCGATTTGAAGCTGCGCATTTAATCGACAAATGGCAGTGTCCGCTTCACGATATTTACTTGGCGATGCATAAAAAAATTTATGGTCACCATCTACAAAGAAAATTTCAGCTTGGAATCTTTGATTGCGGCAAGCGCTGACGATGCGACGGTCGCGAACATGTTGCACAATTCCACCTGGCGTCTCGGTGAAGAAGAGTCATGGCATCTCGATCAAAACACCGGCCAACTATTACTTACCTTTGATGATGGTTCGTTTGCCTTGGCGCCAGCACAAATTATTGGCACCTATCATCACAGCGATGAAAGCTTTCTGTGGGCTTGGCACCACCCATCGGTTTTACCCGCCCTCGCCCAGCATTCACTGTCGCTGAAAACCTTCGGCAAAGAGCAAAAGTCACACGAGCTTAGCAAGGGTCGCATCCTCTGTACCGAGAAGCGTGCGTGGGAATTTACTGCTTTAGCGATGCGCCTCAATCAAGCCAAAGGATCTTATCGTGTCATGATCAAACCCGATGTCAGTATGTTTTTGACCTTCGGTGAAGTACAGATTGCCCATGAAGCCAAAGCAGATCGCGCTTAAGTCTTAGATACAAACACGAATATTCAGAAAATATTTTCGATTACACGCGCATTGAGTACAATGCCACATGCTCTCTGAATTCGACCTCATCAAACGTTATTTCGATCAACGCCGCACCGAAGATGCGCAAATCGCACTCGGCATCGGCGACGATTGTGCCATTCTCACACCGCGCCCTGGTTTTCAACTGGCGATTTCCAGTGACATGTTGGTATCGGGTCGTCATTTTTTTCCTGACGCTGACCCTGTCGGCCTCGGACATAAATGTTTGGCAGTCAATCTTTCCGACTTAGCGGCGATGGGTGCCAAGCCACTCGCATTTACGCTCGCCTTCTCTCTCCCCGAAGCCAATCCAACTTGGCTTGCGGGCTTTGCAGAAGGACTATTCGCGATCGCGAACCAACACCAATGCAAACTGATTGGTGGCGATACCACCAAAGGGCCGCTGAATATTTGCATCACTATTTTCGGTGAACTACCAAATGGCACAGCCTTGCGTCGTGATGCGGCGCAAGTTGGTGATGATATTTGGATTTCGGGCGACATCGGCGATGCGCGATTAGCGCTAGCTGGCTACTGGAAGGAACATGTACTTACCGAAGACGATCATCAACGCGCTGCGATTCGCATGCATCGACCAACACCACGCATCGCGCTGGGTCAGGCTTTGTTAGGTACTGCACATGCTGCGCTCGACATCTCAGATGGATTGCTCGGCGATCTTGGCCATATTCTGGAAAAATCCAAAGTTGGTGCAAGGCTCGACATCGATCGACTTCCGGCTGGCCCCGTTTTAGCAACAAGAGATCGTGAACTCCGCCGAGCATTTACACTGGCTGGCGGCGATGATTACGAACTCTGCTTTACTGCGCCCGAAAGCAACCGCGAAGCGGTCATCGCAGCAGGCAAGCAAGCGCAGACCACCGTCACCCGTGTCGGGCAAATTGAAGCCGAGCCCGGCCTACGCCTTTTCGATCACAATGGTCAAGCCTATCAGCATCAGCTCCGTGGCTTCGATCATTTTCGTTCGGAGTAAATCATGAGCGAGATCCAAGCACCTATTCTGAAACCACGCGCCTCCTTTATGCTGCGCCACCCTGCTCACATTCTCGCACAAGGTTTTGGCAGCGGCTTATCGCCGATTGTACCCGGCACGAGCGGCACCTTGTTTGCATGGTTGAGTTATGTGGTTTTGAGTGCGCGTTGGCCAACAATCTTCACGCCGATGACTTGGGGTGCAATCGTCGTGATTGGCTACGCAATCGGGGTTTGGGCTTGCCACGTCACTGGAAAAAACCTCGGCGTCGCTGACCACGGCAGTATGGTATGGGATGAGATTATCGCCTTCTGGTTAGTGCTGATTTTTATCATGCCTGCACCACTGATCACGCAGTTCTACGCCTTCATCGTCTTCCGTTTTTTTGATATGGTGAAGCCACCACCGATCGCCTATTTCGACCGCAAATTTAAAGGCGGTTTTGGCGTGATGTTTGACGATATCGTCGCCGCTTTCTTCACCTTGCTCGCTTTTGCGCTGTGGCGTAGTTTCTAGTTCTCGGCCATCTCATCCTTGCCTCCTTCGACGTATGAGCAATACACGACACAGTATCGAACACTGCTCACAAAAAATTTCACGCAAGCTCCGATGGCGGTGGTAAAGTTAATCTGGATCGCCTAGGAAGCTTAGTGTGAACGGATAAGATCACACAGGACCTGTATCGATCTCCCACATACTTGACGACTGAGAGAGGAGACACTGCCATGACAGACATGTTAGATCTTGCCCATAAAGTTGGCGAAGCACTTAAATCCCGCAAACTGATACTCAGCGTCGCCGAATCCTGCACCGGCGGTGGCGTTTGCTGCGCGCTCACTGAAATCCCCGGCTCTTCAGAATGGTTTGATTGCGGCTTTGTGTCGTACTCGAACTCATCAAAAACCGAGATGCTGAATATACCCGCTTCCTTAATCGCCCAACATGGTGCTGTCAGTGAAGAAATTGCTGCCGCCATGGCAGAAGGCGCGGTTGCCCACTCCGAAGCACACGTCGCGCTTTCGACGACAGGTATTGCTGGCCCAACTGGCGCCGTTCCCGGCAAACCCGTCGGCACCGTTTGTTTCGGCTGGCGCGTAGGTGGTGTTACCCATACCGAACGTAAAGTTTTTCAAGGTGATCGCCATAGCGTGCGACAACAAACGGTTGAACATGCGATGGCGAAATTATTACGCTTGGTCGAAGAGTTGAAGTTGCCGTAAGCTAGACTAAGTAAGAAGAGAAAAGGCTCTTTAGTCGCACTGCGAATAAAGAGCCCTTTTATTTTGATCCTTCAATGGTGAACGTTCTCGTGTTCAACGATACAAATTAATCGCATCACGCGTTTCTAAAGCCACACGGCGTGCGGCCGCTGCGTAATCTTCGTCGCCTTGCGGTTTCGCGTACAAAATCGCACGAGAAGAATTGATCATCATGCCAGTGCCTTGTGCTGTGCGTCCGGCTTTCACAGTGGACTCGACATCACCACCTTGCGCACCAACGCCGGGAATCAGCAAAGGCATGTCACCAATTAAAGCTCGCACTTGGGCGATCTCATTCGGGAAGGTGGCTCCCACCACCAAAGCACACTGGCCATTGGTGTTCCACTTGTCGGCTACCAAATGAGCGACGTGTTGATACAAAGGCTTGCCGCCGACATCCAAAAATTGAAGATCAGAACCACCAGCGTTCGATGTACGGCACAAAACGATAGCGCCGCGATCTTTCCATTCCAGATACGGTGCCACTGAATCGAAACCCATATACGGATTCACCGTCACTGCATCAGCGTCATAGCGCTCAAACGCTTCACGCGCATATTGTTCAGCGGTTGCACCAATGTCGCCACGTTTGGCATCAAGCACAATCGGAATTTGTGGATAGTTTTGTTTGATGTAATGGCAAATCGCTTCCAATTGATCTTCAGCGCGCAAAGCCGCAAAGTAAGCAATCTGTGGTTTGAAACTACAAGCGAGATCAGCCGTCGCATCGACAATCGCTTTGCAGAATTCATAAATCGCATCAGCTTGGTTGGCGAGCTCTGCAGGAAACTTCTTGACGTCAGGATCGAGCCCAACACACAGTAGAGAATTGTTGGTGGTCCAAGCTTGGGAAAGTTTTTGAATAAAGGTCACGGCAGTCTCGATCAGAAATTTCAGAGATATCGTTCAGTACCGTCTCATTGTCGACGCTAGGCAAATTGTATTCCTAAAGCCGATGCTAGCGATACTGAAGTCCAATAAAAAAGGGATGGCAAGTGCCATCCCTCCATTATAAACGATGCTCCGTCCTGAAAAACAGGCTGGCTTTCTTCAATCCTTAGAAAGCCGCAATACCAGTCTGTGCGCGGCCCAAGATCAAAGCGTGAATATCGTGCGTACCTTCATAAGTATTCACAACCTCAAGATTGACCAAGTGACGAGCAATACCAAATTCATCAGAAATACCATTACCACCAAGCATGTCACGTGCGGTACGGGCGATTTCCAAAGACTTACCGCAAGAATTGCGCTTCATGATAGAAGTGATTTCCACTGCGGCTGTACCTTCATCTTTCATACGACCGAGACGCAAACAGCCTTGCAAAGCCAAAGTAATTTCTGTTTGCATATCAGCTAGTTTTTTCTGCACTAACTGATTCGCTGCCAATGGCTTACCGAACTGCAAACGATCCATGGTGTATTGGCGCGCTGTGTGCCAGCAGAATTCCGCCGCACCAATTGCACCCCAAGCGATACCGTAACGTGCAGAATTCAAGCAAGTGAAAGGACCTTTCAAGCCCTCAACGCCGGGCATCAAATTCTCTTCTGGCACGAATACTTCGTCCATCACAATTTCGCCTGTGATCGAAGCGCGCAAACCAACTTTGCCGTGAATCGCAGGAGCGGTCAGGCCTTTCCAGCCTTTTTCGAGGATGAAGCCACGAATACGGCCATCATCAGTCTTCGCCCACACGACGAAGACATCAGCGATTGGACTATTGGTGATCCACATTTTGGAACCAGTCAACAAGTAACCGCCGTCAACAGTCTTCGCACGCGTAACCATACTCCCTGGATCAGAGCCGTGGTTTGGTTCGGTCAAGCCGAAGCAACCAATCCACTCACCTGTCGCCAGTTTCGGTAAATATTTACGTTTCTGCGCTTCGCTACCAAATTCATTGATAGGCACCATCACCAAAGACGATTGCACGCTCATCATCGAGCGGTAACCAGAATCGATACGCTCTACTTCGCGTGCGACCAAACCGTAGCACACATAGTTCAAACCAGCGCCACCGTATTCACTTGGAATCATGGAGCCCAACAAGCCCAACTCGCCCATCTCACGGAAAATAGCGGGATCAGTTTTCTCATGACGGAAGGCTTCCAACACACGTGGAGCCAATTTTTCTTCGCAATAGGCGCGCGCAGCGTCCTGCACCATGCGTTCTTCTTCGGTCAA
>CAYWNE010000085.1:0-16079 GCA_964459555.1 uncultured Burkholderiaceae bacterium
TTTTTAGTTTTCGCAAAAAAATTGTGAGAAATCACTGGGAATTCGGTTTTCAGAGGGAAAAATGTCGTTTTTCTTCTGCAGCGATTCCGAAAATGGCGAGTATCTGTAGATATAGATCGACTGGATTTTGCCTGTTTGAAATAGAGTGAATTGGATCAAAAAGTGCGAAGGGTGAATGTCTCGTTGATGTTATTTGATTTGACGTGACACGCGAGCCTTATCACAATTTCAGGTTGTTCTATGTTGATTTTGAAGCGAACTTTCGTCTCTTTTGATTATTGAGAGAGGCATTTTGCTAAATTTTTTTATCTGGCGGGCTAAATCCTTTAAGCTTACTGAGCTTCTTTTTTTGTGACGTCTGACATTGAAATCAAGATGTTCAGAGTTCATACACAAAAAACGTAGGTCTAATGAACCGTTTCGTTTTTGGTACCATTACCTCCATCGTACCTCGACTTTGAAGATCTTTCTCGGTAATGAAAGTAGGCCACAATATGCAAAGAAATGTACCTATCGCGCTGTTTTTTTTAATTTCAGTTATTTTGCTAACTGGTTGCGGCGGAAATGCTAACGAGGTGGGCACTGCGGTTATGCCAAGCACTTATGCAGCGCCATTTGTAGACGGACCAAAGTTTGGCGGAAAGCGTGCCGACTACATCATCACAAGGAATGTAGGTCCGTTCGTTGTGACCGATCGCTCGGGAAACAGCATTGTGATCAACAGTGCGGCGACACATATTCATTTCGATGACGTCAGTGTGAATCTATTGATCGCAGATCAAGCTAAAACGATACCCGTGTCTGATTTAAATACATTGATTGAGCTGTATATTGCTTTTTTTAACCGCGTGCCCGATGCAGATGGCTTGAACTATTGGATTGCGCAACGTAAGTCGGGAGTGAGTTTTGATGTGATTGCCCAAAGTTTTTATAGCGCTGCCTTATTGTACTCAACGCAAACTGGGTACAGCGCAAGTATGACAAATGAAGATTTTGTTAGGGTGATCTACAAGAATGTGCTGGGACGCTCAGGGGATACCGCGCCACCAGATCAAGATGTGCAGTATTGGGCGAGTGAATTGAAAAGTGGCCGAAGTAAAGCGAGTATGGTTGGCGTAATGTTGAATGCCGCTCATAGTTTCGCCAATGATCCGACCTGGTCATGGGTGCCACATCTACTCGATAACAAGATTTCTGTCGGACGTGTTTTTGCAATCGACAGCGGTTTAAATTACAACACGCCAGAAGATTCGATCACTCAGGGAATGGCGATCGCTGCTACTGTGACTGCGAGCGATACGATTTCGGCGCAAATTTTGATCCCGGGTATGCCTATCATCGAGGCGGAGGGGGATACAACTCCAGCTGGCGGTGCAGAGTTTGTTCTAACGATCAACATTCCTGAGCTTATAAAAGTGGTTTACAAAGGTGGCGAGCTTCAAGGTGCCGCGAGCATTAAGGTACCAAGTGGAACGACACCAGTATTCGATATCTCAGTGCATCCTAGTTTTACTTTTGTGAATACAGAGGGCGTGAATTATTCTGGATCGAAGTTATCGTTGGCTGCACCCGTCATTGCTGATCGCACCATCACGATTGCAACACCAAAGCTAGCAAACACGGCACAACCGATGATTTATTCCGCTGTCTATGATCGATCTGCCATGTTTCGTGATGAGATTGGGAAAACCTCGATGATGATTGAGGTTTTTGCCGCCGTGTCTAGTAACTATAGAGTAGTGCTGACGTACACTGGTTTGGACCCGATAACGAAACAAGATGTTACCCGCGATATACAACTTTTTGACGATGGCATGGGAGTGGATAAGCGTGCCGGAGACTATCATTTCAGCGCTTCGCTAAAGACGGAGTTATTGCCGCGATATGAATACATGGGTATCGCAGCCTATGAAGGTCGCGTTCATGTCGTTGACAGTTTTGGTAACGACGTGACAAGTGCAGGACAGGTAAAGACCGGAATGTCTATGGTAGTCGTTGATCGTGCGAAGACACCGGTGATCAATAAGCTTGCTGCAGATGTCTACGCGTCAGCGTCAGTGGTTAATGTTGTAGTTCGGGGTACATCTTTGCGCTTTAATTCTGACTACAAAAATGCAAGCTTCAGTAAGGAGGCAATGAAGCGTGTTCTTGCATTTTTTCCAGATACATTTGACGAGGCTTCGTTTTTTTATGCCGGTAATGTCGGGCCACTTGCAGGAAGCGAGTACTCATTCGATGTGAAAAACGATGTGCTTGGCATAGGGAAGCAGGTGATGGATGACTCGAGTGCATGGGGGAGTTCAGGTGTTCTCCGGCATGTAAGTGAAATTACCGGAGGAACAACTGGTCCCTTCATGCACGAGTTGACCCATCGTTGGGGTTTCATGTTAAATGATCCCCGACTTCCTCTTGCTGAGCAGACTTCATGCGCGTGTCACTTCGATATGTATAACCAAATCATCTGGGATCCAATTTCTGCGGGAGGCGGTGAAGGTATCGTAAAGACCTCGGACGGCAACTGGATGTTTGCATCCTATCAGGGCGAGATGCAGTATAAGCACAGCGATATGATGCTTTACCTGATGGGCCTAATCGCGCCTAGCGAATTGCCGCCTCAGCCGTGGGTGATTGATGCTATGGGAAAACTACCGAAGGGGCAGACGATACCTGCTAGTAAAGTGAAACTCGTTACAGCAGCCGATATAGAAGCGGTATACGGCAAACGCACTCCTGAGTATAGCGCCGCGCCGCGAATTTTTCGCGATGCGATCGTACTGATTAGTGCCGGCCGCCCCGCGCTCCCTGAAGAAATGGCGGCAGTTGAAGCACAAGCAAATTTTTATGCGAGCAAGGGTACGCAGTCACCAAACATTCGAAATGCGGGCTGGCAAAATGGACTCTCATTCTATGACTCGACGAAGGGACGTGGAAACTTGGTGACTTTACTGCCACCGCGCAAGTAGACCTTTCACGGATCCTGAAGAGCTTAGATCTAAATGAAGAGTTCTGAATTTTCGAGGAAAAAAAGCAAACCGATCTGCCTTCAGGAATTCCATTCTAGGGATGCAACGCGAGGCGTCGAATACGGCAATATGCTCGAATTGTGGGCATTGGCAATAACGCCGTGCGCCCTAAAATTGGATTTATGAAGGTAGATCAGCGCATCATGCCTTTCAAGCCCCGCAACATCTTCATCATTCCGCCGCCTTTGAGTTTTTTCATCATGCTTTGCATTTGTTCGAACTGCGCTAGCATACGATTCACTTCTTGAATTTGCACGCCGGCACCAGCTGCGATACGACGTTTGCGAGAAGCTTTGATAAGCTCTGGTTTGCTGCGTTCTAGCGGTGTCATTGAGTTGATAATGCCTTCCATGCGACGCATGTTTTTCTCAGCATTTTCCATATTGGCGCCCGACGCCGCTTGTTGGAATTGCGCGGGTAGTTTGTCCATCAAGCTCGACAGGCTGCCCATGTTTTTCATCTGCGCCAGTTGGGCTTTGAAGTCGTTCATATCGAACTTGCCGCCGACTTTGATTTTCTCGGCCAAGCCTTTAGCGGCCTCGATGTCCATGCCTTTTTGCGCCGACTCGACCAAGGCTAGGATATCGCCCATGCCCAAAATACGATTGGCCATACGCGTAGGGTCGAAGGCTTCGAGACCATCGAGCTTTTCGGAGACGCCGGCGAACTTGATCGGCTTGCCAGTCACGTGACGTACCGATAGGGCGGCACCACCGCGTGAGTCACCGTCGAGCTTGGTGAGGACCACGCCGGTCAGTGGCAGGGCGTCGTTGAAAGCCTTCGCCGTGTTAACCGCGTCTTGACCGAGCATAGCGTCGACCACGAACAGTGTTTCGATCGGTTTAACCGCAGCATGAACTTCGGCAATTTCTTTCATCATCGCTTCGTCGATACCGAGACGACCTGCGGTATCGATGATCAACACTTCGTGATGATGTTTCTTGGCCCAATCAAGTGCCGCGAGTGCGATGTCGACCGGTTTATCATTGACCGTGGTAGGGAAGAAATCAGCACCTGCTTGTGCGGTGACTGTTTCGAGCTGGCCGATCGCCGCAGGGCGGTAAACGTCAGCAGAAACGGTTAACACTTTTTTCTTTTTGTTTTCACGCAGGAAGCGCGCCAACTTACCGACGGTAGTGGTCTTACCAGCACCCTGTAGACCCGCCATTAAAATAATTGCTGGTGGTTGGGTGGCGAAATTTAGTTCTGAGGCTTGTTCACCAAGGTCGGCACCAATCAAAGACGCCAATTCTTTTTGCACCACACCGACCAAGGCTTGGCCTGGCGTCAAAGAACCGATGACCTCTTCACCCATGGCTTTTTCTTTGACCTTGGCGATTAATTCACGCACGGCTGGCAGAGCAACGTCGGCCTCGAGCAAAGCCATGCGCACTTCGCGCAACATTTCAGCGGTATTGGATTCGGTCAAACGTGCCTCGCCACGCATGGTCTTAACGACTTTGGCGAGACGTTGGGTGAGATTGTCGAGCATAGTGAACCTTCAAAATAATAGTGATGAGCTATTGCGGGCTTTCTTTCCAATGCGCGCAGCGTTCTCCAAAGTCGGCTGCAGTCGGGAATGATCCATCGCAAGGCTTGCAATAAGCTGCTATTTTACTCGAAAAGGAGGGGGAATTTCCCTCTGGGAGCCGGTTTGTCCGCAGGATTGCCGTTGTTTCGTTCGAAAGCTGTGTTGAAGGGACCCCTGCACAACGGTCGCGAGCGGTCGAAGTTTGATTCGAGGAGCGGACCTGTGCTAGGGCACAGCGAGCACCGCAGAGGCAAGATTCGATCGCGCAGTAGCTTGTGCAGAGGTCTCTTGAAAGCTGGATCAAGTGAGTGGCGGATCACCGAGTTTGCCGGACTTGATGTTGCAAGAAACAAAAAGGCCACCGCCTTGTGCAAGGCGATGGCCCGTATCAGAAACGAGAGTGCAGTCGTACTTATTCTGCGTTCATTTCTTTTAACAGATTGTCGGCTTTATCGACATGTTTCATTTGCCACAGCATATAGCGCAAATCGACTTGGATAGAGCGGCTAGAAGCCTTGTTGTAATCCCAGTCAGCGATGATGGAATCGAGTGTGCCGTCAAATGCCAAACCAATGAATTCACCCTTGGCATTCAACGCCGCGGAACCAGAGTTACCACCTGTGATATCCAAAGTCGCTAAATAGTTGACCGGTACGGTTTTCAAGACAGGATCAACATATTTGCCGAAGTCCTTGGCTTTGATCGCGGCCAATTGATTCGCTGGGGCGTTGAATTCGCCGGCGCCGGTGGCTTTCGCTGCTACACCTTTAACGGTTGTGAAAGCGGTCCAGGTTGTGCCATCTGCACCAAATGGGCGGCTCGCGACTTTACCGAACGTGACACGCAAAGTGCTATTGGCGTCTGGATAAACTGCTTGACCCTTGCTCTTCATGTAGGCAATTTTCGCTTTCATGTAGCTAGCGTAGGCTTTTTGCATATTGCCAGCGGTTTCCTGATCTGCGATTTCGCGTTTCATACCTTCGTCATACATCGCCACTGCTGCTTTGATGAAGCTGTCGTTGCTGGCTTTGAAATCGTCAACAGACTTGTTCAACCATGAGGCGCGGAAGGCTTTGTCGCCAAACTGGCTGCCTGCATACATGCTGTCCAACAAAGCCTTCAACTCATCCTTGCTCATGCCGTCTTTGATGCCCATCGCATTATCAAAGTTAGCATTGCGTTCAGCGGCTGGCGCTGCTGCGTATTTAACCAAGCTGTTCAGGACCAAAGCCTTATCGACTTTCTCGTCATAGCTACGTTCAACGCCATCGATGTTAGCCTTGAAGCGTGGTAAGTCGCGGTCCTGGAAGCCTGCACGACGTTCTGCATTCGGTTTTGTACGTTCTTGCGCTAAACGATACAGGGTACGCGCAGTGGATAAGAAACGTGGATAAGAAGAAGCCAAGAACGATTCTTTCTTCGCGGTCGCATCACGCTTGGCGTAGATTTTTTCTATCTCTTCGATATCAGCTGCAAATTCTGCCTTGGTCTTAGGATTCGAATTGACCCATGCTTTCAACTCTTCATGCTCTTTGGTCTTGCGTGGCAAGATGTCGCTGCCAGCGTAGCTGTCTAGCATGCCTTGACGGTTCTTATAGTAGTTATTGATATTGGCGACCATGCCAGCGTATTTCAAAGAGGCGTCTTTATTGTCTTTGGTTTCGTTAGCGATAATTGCCAAAGTTTCGGCCGAGCCTTTGACGAAATTTGGATATTCGAAATCAAACGTATAAGCGATTTCTGATGGTAGACGATGGCGGTTGGTGCGACCTGGGTAACCCAGGACCATGACGAAGTCACCTTCTTTTAAGCCATCTTTCGCTAATTTTAAGAAGTGTTTTGGTGCGTAAGGAACATTGTCTTTGCTAAATTCAGCTGGTTTGCCATCTTTGCTGACATAAGCGCGATAGAAGCCATAATCACCTGTGTGACGTGGCCACATCCAGTTATCGGTGTCGCCACCGAATTTACCCACGCCTTCAGCTGGTGCATGTACCAAACGCACGTCTTTGATTTCCATTTGTTTGATCAAATAGAACTCCAAGCCGCCATAGAAAGTCGGGATGCTGCAGCGGAAACCGGCTTCTTTTTCGCATTCTGCGATCATTGTCTTCTGATTCTTCTCGATCGCATCGACGCGTGCTTTGCCTGTCAACTTGGCGACCTCAGAGCTAATAATTTTGTCGCTGACATTGGTGACGTCGGTTGTTACGAAAATGCGTGAGCCCGGCGCTGCTGGTACTTCTTCCGCTAAGGTTTTGGCCAAGAAACCATTGGCTAAGTAATTGTGTTCTGGGGTTGAGGCGCGGGCCACACTGTCATACACGCAATGGTGGTTGGTAGCGACCAAGCCTTGAGGGGAAACGAAAGAGGCCGAGCATCCGCCCAAGCTGACAATCGCGCCCATCGGGAATTCAGTTAACTTAGTTAAGCTTGTGGGATCCAATTTCAGGCCCGCTGCCTTGAGTTGTTTTGCGATTTGCGGCAACTGTTGCGGCATCCACATGCCTTCGTCCGCTTGTGCTGTAGTACTGAGGGTAGCCAGTGCAGCCAAGGCGAAAAGTGATTTTTTCATGGTGTTTCCTTAGTAGAGGAAGTAGTTACTTTTTTATCTGCCAAAGATACTGCTGAAACGTCGCACCTGATTGCTGCGGCGCGCTGGTAGGCAGCACGATCTTTGGGTGCACGAAGTATCTAGATCGATCTCGATGTCGTCAAGGGGATAGATCAGGTCAAGTCAAGAAAGCTTGAAAATCAAGCTGCGGTTGTTGTAATCGCGTTGGTAAATTTCTTTCGGGGAATCTTGAAAGTTTCTTACTGGATTTATTTTTTCTCAAACCGAATGTGTGTGGAATCATGTTATTCATCAGATTCTTTACCTGACTTGGTGTAAACTTAAGACATGCTCATGCCTCTTTCCTTATTTGCCGCTGCCCTGTATCTTGCCTGCAGCTTCATTCCCAGTTCGCGAAAATGGACTGCACTTGGCCTCACCTCGGTGGCGTGGGCCGTGCATGGTCTTGTGTTAGGGGGAAGCGTATATGCCGCTGATGCTTTGCGGATTGGCTTTGCCACCATGTGGTCGGCCGCGATCTGGGTATCAGTCTTGGTCTTTATCGTCGAGAATCGGAATTTCTCACTAGACGGTTTGCGCCTGTTAGTACTGCCGCAAGCAGCCTTGACCATCGTCCTGCATTTGTTCTTCCCTGGTAGTTTGATTTCGCTGCATGGCAAGACCGCTATGTTCCCATGGCATGTGGGAATCGCCTTGCTTGCGTATAGCACCTTAAGTATCGCCGCCATTCATGCGCTGGTCATGTATGTACAAGACAAACATTTGCACAGGATGCGAGCTAACGCCCAGCAAACCTGGCTGGGTCGCGCGCTTGATCGCTTGCCGGCTTTGCTGAAAATGGAATCCTTACTGTTTATCTTGGTGACAGTTGGTTTCATTTTGTTGACACTGACGGTGCTGTCTGGCGTCGTCTTTTCAGAACAAGTGCTCGGCGTGGCCTTTAAGTTAGATCATAAGACGGTTTTGTCGCTACTCTCTTGGCTGTTATTTGCCACACTTTTGATTGGCCGCCAATGGCGAGGCTGGCGTGGCAAAGCCGTTTTACGGATGACGCTGTTCGGCTTCTTGTTTTTGTTGCTGGCCTACGTCGGCAGCCGCTTCGTACTTGAAGTACTCCTGCATCGGAGTCTGTCATGAGAATTTTGGTGTGGTTGGCACTGGCGGTTCTGGTATATCTCGCTTTGCGCAAGCAAGCGCTACGTTCTCGGCAATCGAGAGAGCAAGGACCTGACGTGAAGCAAGGTAGCGGTGAGGCCATGCTGCCATGTGCCGTTTGCTCAGTGTTTATCCCTGAGTGTGAGGCCATCGTGCGACATGGGCAGGCCTTTTGTTGTGATGATCACGCTAATCGTGGCGCATGAGTAAACTAAACGCCTTCCCCAAAGAAGTCAGTTCGAGTTTGTGGCGATCGCTGCAAACTTTCAATGTCTCTCGAGTGCTGATTGCACTCATCTTGATTACTTACTTGAGTGTTAAGTCTAGTCGCGAGGTCTGGCAGTTTGGGCAAACTTTTTTGCTCGTGGTGACCGCAATCTACCTTTTCTTATCAGTGGGGTTTGTTGTACTGAAGACACGATGGAACCGACGCTACTTATTGCAATTGGTTGCTCAAGTTAGTCTCGACTTATTAGTGATATCGGTTCTATATGTCGGAGCGGGCGGCAGTAAGAGTGGCTTGGTCATCTTGTACCTTTTTCCATTGGCCGGCGCCGGTATATTGGGATCTCTGCTATTAGCACTGAGCTTTGTTTCAGTGGTTTCTCTTTTTTTGTTATTCGTCAATGCTTATCAGGTGTTGCAGACGGAAGACAGTCATCTCATTTCTCAGGCCGGCCTCTACGGTGCTTCCTATTTCGCCGTTGTTTATGTCCTCAATAGGCTTGCGAGAAATTTAATTGGGCAAGAAGAGCTTGCGCGGAGACGTGGTGCTGAACTTGCATTGCAGCAGGCAATCAACCGAACCGTCATTGCGGACATGGACGATGGGGTGTTGGTATTAGACCAAAATGGCCGACTTTTTGAGTTGAACCCTGCTGCAACACGAATGTTGGGACTGGAACCAGCACATATAACTAATGCCTCTCAGATTGAGTTGAGTAGTGTTTTTCATCTTAAACCGATTGCAGACGCGATGGAGAAATGGAAGTCCGGCCAGGACCCAAATACGACCGCTTGGTTGCGCAATGAGGGGGCTTCGTTTGTGGTATTGCGTCACCAGAATCGTAACTTCAGTACCGACGAATCGATTTCCGATGAGGGACCTGACAATGGTACACACCTGAAACTTAGGTTTGTCGCGATTGATGCCGATGAAATTGATGATTTAGTATTTGAGGCCACTCCTCGCACTATCGTCTTTATGCAAAACGTATCTGATATTGAAAACCAAGCCCAACAACTAAAACTCGCATCGATGGGACGACTGACAGCGAGTATTGCTCATGAAGTACGCAATCCGCTCTCGTCTATTTCTTATGCGACGTCGTTAATGAGTGAAGATTTGCAAAACGAAGTGCAGACGCGTCGACTCCTGAAAATCATTGAGGACAATACCGCTCGTCTAAACAAGTTGATTGAAGATATTCTCAAATTGTCCCGTAAGGCACAGACTAATCTCGAGCCGATTTTTCTCGCATCAGCGTTGCAGGAAATCGTTCAAGAGTTTGTCGAGACTCGAGGCATGTCAAAGGAAACGATAGTACTGGTTGATGATGGACATTTTTTTGTTCGTTTTGATCCGGATCATTTGCATGAAGTGGTAAACAATCTACTGTCAAATGCCGTTCGATACGCGAGTGGGAGGCGCCATAGTATTCGTTTGGCCATCAGGATTTCGTCCACGGGGCGACGTGAACTCCATATTCAAGATGATGGCCCAGGAATTTCAGCCATGGTACGTTCTCACTTGTTCGAGCCGTTTTATACGACATCGAGTAAAGGCACAGGACTTGGCTTGTATATGGCGCGAGAGTTATGCTTAAATAATCACGCTGTACTCGACTATGAATATCGTAACGACGAGACGTCTTCATTTGAAACGGCGTTGGGAGGGCGATTCGTAATTAACTTTTCCACTAGCGAAAAAGTATAATGAACCATGAAGCTCAAAATCAGGCGCGTGTTTTGGTCATCGACGACGAGGCGCATCTTCGAGAGTTACTTGAAATCACTTTGATCAAGATGGGTCTTTCCGTTGATAGTGCGGAGACTCTTGAACAAGCACGGGGTCATCTCGCCCGAACTTCGTATTCTTTGGTCTTGACGGATATGCGATTGCCAGATGGTTCAGGTCTGGAAATGGTCGAATTGATTAATCTGAATTATAAGAATACTCCAGTGGCGGTGATAACTGCTTTCGGAAGTGCTGATAACGCGGTGGTTGCTCTAAAGGCTGGTGCTTTCGATTACGTATCGAAGCCAGTAGCTCTCGATCAGTTGCGAAAATTGGTGAGATCGGCATTGCAAATGAATAGCGTTAAACCGCTTGAGGTGGCGGTTGTACCATCGAAACCTTCTAGCCCTTCGTTCCTCATCGGTAGTTCACCAGGCATCCAACAAGTCCGCTCACAAATTGGCCGCTTGGCGCGGAGCATGGCTCCGGTTGTTATCACAGGAGAATCTGGGAGTGGCAAGGAGTTGGCTGCGCGCGAGATTCATCGCAATAGTGCGCGCGCAGATAAACCATTCGTCGCGGTGAACTGCGGGGCTATTCCAGAAACGCTTATGGAGGCGGAATTTTTCGGTTATCGGAAGGGGGCGTTCACCGGCGCTAATGATGATAGAGATGGTTTTTTTCAGGCTGCCAGTGGTGGCACCTTGATGTTGGACGAAGTAGCCGACCTACCTCTTGCAATGCAAGTGAAGCTGTTGAGAGCGATTCAAGAAAGGCGAGTGCGAAAGCTGGGTGCGACTAATGAAGAGGCGGTTGACGTCAGAATTTTGAGTGCGACTCATCAGAATCTTTCTGATTGTGTCAATGCTGGAAAATTTCGGCAGGATCTATATTACCGTTTGAATGTGATCGAACTCAGCTTGCCTCCTCTGCGTCAGCGTCTTGATGATGTTGAAGAGCTGTCTATCGGCATTTTGCAGAAGCTGAGTAATCCAGCATACCCTGTCCGACTAAACGATGCTGCGCTCGCTGCGCTCAAGGCCTATGATTTCCCTGGAAACGTTCGTGAGCTTGAGAATATTTTGGAGCGCGCGGCTGCTTTTGCTGAACAGGGAATGATAGATGTCATTGATTTAGGTTTGAGGCAGAGCAAGAGCTATGATTTATCGTCGGATGTTGTGTCATCAACAGATGAAAACATTGAATCCGAGGTTTTTATTAAGCCCGAATTCCCGTTTAGCTTACCTGAGTATCTAGAGTTGGTAGAGCGTGATTTAATCCGTGCTGCTCTTAAACAGACTGACAATAATCGAACCCAAGCCGCTGAATTGTTAGGGGTTAGTTTTCGCCAATTGAGGTACTCGATTCAGAAGCTCAAGATTGCAGATCAGGATAGTTGATCGGTTCTTGTGAGTGGGAGTCTATTTGCATTTGGCGGGAGCCGCTGAGCTCAGCTTCGACTGCTGTTCGAGAAGTCCTTGGGTTTACATTGGTAGTGCGCAGAACACTAGATCTAGTGTTTTGGTTCATAAATTTGTCTGCTTTTGCCTATATCTAGTGTCGTATTTGCGACAAAAATTCCCACCTCAAAATGCGATTTCTATTTGATTTGCATACGAATTAGGCAGTCCATGTGAGTGCCTGCTCACATGCTCGTTCCCATGCTTTTGCGGCCTTTGCAAAGTCAAATCATTCCTCTGTTTGCGATTCAAAAAAAGTCGATTCGTACACATAAAAAGCGGTTGCCATGATCTGAAGGGGGCACTAGAATTAGTGCAAATGAAAATAAACGCACTAGATATAGTGGTTTGAGAAAGTTTCTCGCGGTTATTTTTTTGCTGCTTATTTTGCTTGCTTCGACTTTTCATGAGCTCTAATGTTTGGCTCGAATGACAGTCGGAGTACTTGCAATGAAGTAGCCAATTCTCGTTGTTGAAGTGATGATTTACCGCCGCATTTCTCGCTTGCGAGAGGTGTAGCAAACTGTAGGACCGCCGTGTTGGTCGAATGAGAAATGCACTTCTCTAGCGGCAGGCAGGCTTCAAACGCAGCACAAACATCGCAACACAGTCATATTAATAAGACCCTGAACTTGGAGGCGAAATGCACTCTTCTATCGATACAACATTAACTCAAGCCTATGACCCAGCCGCCGCCTTCGCTAGTTTGTCTAGCCAAGCACCTACTCCGATGGCTAGTTATAGTGATTACCGTGTAATTCGCCGAAATGGCGCGGTGGTTGGCTTCGAGCCATCTAAAATCGCGATTGCAGTGACCAAGGCTTTCTTGGCGGTGAATGGTGGTCAGGGTGCGGCGTCGGCGCGCATTCGTGAGTTAGTTGAACAATTGACGGCAAGTGTTGTGAACGCTTTGATGCGTCGTCAACCAGCCGGTGGCACTTTCCATATCGAAGATATTCAAGATCAGGTTGAATTGGCTTTGATGCGTTCCGGCGAACACGATGTGGCCCGTGCTTATGTTCTGTATCGTGCCAAGCGTATGGAAGAGCGTCGTCAGCAGTTAGAGGCACAAGCTGCAGGCAAACAAGATGCATCAGTTCCACAAATCCACGTCATCGTTGACGGCCACCCACAATTATTGAACGTCGGTCAAGTGCGCTCCATGATCAACGCCGCGTGCGTGGGATTGGAAAAATTGGTGGATGCTGAAGCGATTTTGGTGGAGACACTGAAGAATCTGTACGACGGCGTTCCCGTTGAAGAACTCCACAAGTCTGCGATTTTGGCGGCTCGTGCGATGATGGAAAAAGAGCCAGCCTACAGCCAAGTGACTGCGCGTCTGTTGTTGCATACAGTACGTAAAGAAGTGTTCGGTCGCGAAGTAGCGCAACAAGATGCAGCAGCAGAATACGTCGAGTACTTCCCGAAATTCGTGAAGAAGGGTATCGAAGCCGGTTTGCTTGACTCCCGTTTGGGTCAGTACGACTTGAAAAAACTGGCGAATGCTTTGGTCAGTGATCGTGATTTGCAATTTGGTTACCTCGGTTTGCAAACTCTGTACGACCGTTATTTCTTGCATATTCGTGACGTGCGTATCGAAATGCCTCAAGCCTTCTATATGCGTGTAGCGATGGGCTTGGCCCTAAATGAAATTGACCGTGAAGCACGGGCGATTGAGTTCTACAATTTGTTGTCGACTTTCGACTTCATGAGCTCAACACCAACCCTATTTAATAGTGGTACACAACGCTCGCAATTATCCTCTTGCTATTTGACTACCGTCGCCGATGACCTCGATGGTATTTATGAAGCGATTAAGGAAAATGCTTTGTTGGCGAAATACGCCGGTGGTTTAGGTAATGACTGGACGCCAGTACGTTCTTTGGGCGCGCATATCAAGGGCACAAACGGCAAGTCGCAAGGTGTGGTGCCGTTCCTGAAGGTCGTGAATGACACGGCAGTGGCGGTCAATCAAGGTGGTAAGCGCAAAGGCGCGGTCTGTGCATACCTCGAAACTTGGCACATGGACGTCGAAGAATTTTTGGAATTGCGTAAGAATACTGGTGACGATCGTCGTCGTACGCATGATATGAATACCTCCAACTGGATTCCTGACCTGTTCATGAAACGTGTGATGGAGAAGGGTGATTGGACTTTGTTCTCACCATCTGATGTCCCCGATTTGCACGATAAGTTTGGTAAGTCTTTCGAAGAAGCTTACACAGCATACGAAGAAAAGGCAGCGCGTGGCGAGCTCAAATTGTTCAAGAAAGTGCCAGCGCTGGATTTGTGGCGCAAGATGTTGTCGATGTTGTTTGAAACAGGTCACCCATGGATCACATTCAAAGATCCTTGCAACATCCGCTCGCCGCAGCAACATGTCGGCGTAGTGCATAGCTCTAATTTGTGTACAGAAATTACATTGAACACGAATGACAGCGAAATCGCGGTGTGTAACTTGGGTTCGGTGAATTTGCCAGCGCACATGAAAGACGGCAAACTCGATCACGATAAACTTAAGCGCACCATCACAACGGCAATGCGTATGCTCGATAACGTTATCGATATTAACTACTACGCTGTGAAGAAGGCCCGTGATTCGAACTTGCGTCACCGTCCAGTTGGCTTGGGCATCATGGGCTTCCAAGATTGCTTGCACATAATGCGCGTACCATATGCAAGTCAAGAGGCCGTGAGCTTCGCTGATACATCGATGGAAGCAGTCTGCTATTACGCTTATTTGGCATCGACAGAACTGGCGCAGGAGCGCGGTCGTTATAGTTCTTACACGGGTTCCTTGTGGGATCGTGGCATCTTGCCTCAAGATTCTGTGAAGCTGTTGGCCGAAGAACGTGGCGGCTATTTGGAAGTCGATAGTTCTGAAACCATGGATTGGTCTATTGTTCGCGATCGTATTAAACAGTACGGTATGCGTAACTCGAACTGCGTCGCCATCGCGCCGACCGCAACCATCTCTAATATTATTGGTGTTTCTGCATGTATCGAGCCGACTTACCAAAACTTGTATGTGAAGTCTAACTTGTCTGGTGAGTTCACCGAAATCAATGAGTACTTGGTCCGTGACTTGAAAGAGCGCGGCCTCTGGGACGACGTGATGATTTCGGATCTCAAGTACTTTGACGGCAGCTTAGCCAAGATCGATCGTATCCCAGATGACCTGCGTCAGTTGTATGCCACTGCGTTTGAAATCAGTCCAACTTGGTTGGTAGAAGCGGCATCACGTCGTCAAAAATGGATCGATCAAGCTCAGTCTTTGAACATCTATATGGCCGGTGCGTCTGGTAAGAAGTTGGATGAGACTTACAAATTGGCGTGGTTGCGTGGCTTGAAGACGACTTACTACTTGCGCACGATCGGCGCTACACATACCGAAAAGTCGACTACTAAGACTGGCGCATTGAATGCCGTCTCCGTCGATGGCGGAGCTGGTGGCTACGTTGCAGCTGCCGAAGCGGCAGTGCCGGTTGCGGCGGCGCCAGCAATCGTGGAAGGTGCTGCTTGCTATTTGCGTCCAGGTGACCCGGGCTTTGAGGAATGTGAAGCTTGCCAATAAGGTGCTTGTGCTGAGGCTCGGTGTTTGATATGACGCAAGCGCACCGAGTCTCAAACCTACGATAATCTCGTCGACACGATCCAACGCATACAGAGTTTGATCTCTGAAGCGATTTAAGAAAAGTTAACAATTAGCGAGGTGGTTTCGAACACCTCAAACCCTGTTTGTGAATTGCCGCTGCCATTGAGGTCTAGGCTTCATCGCAAACTAGAAACGAAAAGGAATTACTATGCTCTCTTGGGACGATGAAGTCACTCCAGCAGCACCCGCAGCGCGTCCAGCACCTGCAGCGCCAAGCGCTTTTGATGCGACACGTTTGCAGACACAAGACGTTGCACTCAATCCAGCACTTGTGACCAAACCTGTCGCCGTCAGCGCTGATGATATGGCGCGCCGTGTGAATGCAGCCGACAAGCGCATCATCAATGGACAAACCGACGTTAACCAATTGGTGCCTTTCAAATATAAATGGGCTTGGGATAAATATTTAGCGGGTTGCGCGAATCACTGGATGCCGCAAGAGATCAACATGCAGCGTGATATCGAGCTCTGGAAAAATCCAAATGGCTTGAGTGAAGACGAGCGTCGTTTGGTAAAACGTAACCTCGGCTTCTTCGTGACCGCAGATTCTTTAGCCGCCAATAACATTGTTCTCGGCACCTATCGTCACATCACCGCGCCGGAATGTCGTCAATATTTATTGCGTCAAGCGTTCGAAGAAGCGATCCATACGCATGCATACCAGTACATCGTTGAGTCACTTGGTTTGGATGAAGCAGTGATCCTCCACGCGTACAACGAGAT
>CAYWNE010000086.1:0-16034 GCA_964459555.1 uncultured Burkholderiaceae bacterium
TCATGCGAAAATAGAGCTTGAACCGCGTCGTTTGAGATCGAAACTTCATAGTAATCCTCAGACCAAGACTGGTAAGCACTCGGACCCGCTAGGAGTAAAGCGAGCATCTCGTTCGCTCCATCCTCAAGCACGACACTGCTTACTTTATTCCACGCGCAATCAATATTTCGACACCAGAAACAGAAAGTTGCATGTTGCATCGAAAATGCGGGTTCATTGAGGAAACTCGAGAATTCTGACGGCACTTGCTCTTGTACGTTTTGAGGGAAATCTCGATCAGTTGCAAGTTCATGTGCATATCCCTTCAAGGCGACACCAGTCGCATCAAACAAGATAAACCATTCATCACCTTCACCATTTCTCATTGATGCCATTTCTTCACCTGGCCCCCAATGACCATTAAAACTGAAATAGCGATATTCCCATTCTGGACAAAGAATGGCATCAAGCATTGCCAGTGACTGAGTTATGAGACGTAATTCAGATGGGGAAGGTAAATTTAATGACATTTTTCGCGGCCTTAATATCTGTCGAAAATGTAATCCAGAAAAAGAAACTATCACTCAGCCTTGTAGGGCGGGTGCAACCCGCGCCGTCTAAAAAATCTTCAAACTTGATCGGCCCAACTACCGCGCGGGTTTCACCCGCCATACTTTACTTTTTCATTCCTAAGAAAACACCAAGCATAATGAGCGACGCGCCAATGCACGCTGCCAGCGAATACCACACCACAGGTGGTTCCGGGTAAGTAAGTGAACCATTTGCAGCGACAACAAACTTACCCAAATCTGCAAATTGCCAGCCACGGAATACTTCAGCGAAGATCGGCAAAGATACAAGAAACGAACCAGTGAGCAATAAAAGTCGAGGGGAGATCACAATGGAATCCTTTCATCAAGTAGTTCAAAATATTATTGACATTTCAATAACGATTGAGAGTGTACTACCCGACCAAATTCGCCACAAGGGAATTTTTAGTAAATGATTAAGATGCAGTGAGCGAGCGCTTTTCAGGAGTGCGCAGCTAGCCTTTGCTTCATGCGTGCGATTACGCTGCGCTAATCGCAGCTACTACGTTATTGCATTCATAGCCATGCGAGAGCGAACGAATTTAGCATCGATGAATCCGCAGAAGACACCGGCGAGCAGGCTCAAATCATATCCAACAAGTGCCGCTCAATCTCAGCGCGTCCTTCGGTGCTAGTCATCGCTACAATGACATCACCGGCGCGTAGCATGTATTGATCGTCGGGGTTGAAGGTCCAATCGCCATTGGCACGGACGGCAATGAGGATGTAGTCGGGGCTGCGTAGACGTAGTTTGCCCATTGCTGTGGCGGGGAAGTTGGCTGGGGCGACGACTTCTTCGACGCGTAGATTTTTTTCTGACTTCAGCATCTCGTCTAAGAAGCTGACAACGTGTGGGCGCACCATGGCTGAAGCCATGCGCATGCCGCCAGTGAAGTCAGGGCTGATCACTTCATCGGCGCCAGCCTTACGCATTTTTTCTACGTTTCGAATTTCGTGTGCACGTGCCACGATGCGCAGTTTGGGGTTCAACTGTTTAGCTGTAATGATAATCATCAAGTTGCGGGAATCATCGCCCGTCACTGCAAACAAACCTTGTGCATCCCTGATGTCGGCATCGGATAATAAATCGTCGTCCGATGCATCTCCATGCAAATACAAAAGGTTTGGGAATTTCTCAATGTACTCATCGAAATTGACTTGATCAGGATCGATCGCGACGAAGGGACGTCCAGTCTTTTGCAACTCATGCGCGACGTTGCGCCCCACCCGACCGAAACCGCACACAATGAAATGCTGGCGCAATTTTTTGATACGCTTTTCCATCCTTCTTCTCCGCAAGGAATAATCCAAATCTTTTTCTAAGAAAAATACTGTGAGGCTGGTGAACAAAAAGGTTAATACGCCAAGACCAGCAATACTCATCACGCCCGCAAAAACTTTTGCGGTGAATGTTGTTAGTGGAACGCCCTCACCATAACCGACGGTAGAGATCGTAATTAAGGTCATATAGATGGCGTTTTCCCAGCTTTGCTGGTCGCCGATCAAATAGAAACCGATTGTCCCCAAACCAATCAGCGCGAGCAAGGTAAATGCCGCCCAGCCAATGCGCCCCCAGATGCGTCTAAGCTGGCCATTTTCATCGGGAGTATCTGGCTCGATAGGTGCAGCCGTCTCTCGCTCTTTTCTTTCTGAAGTTCGCATAGTTTTCGTCGTTCATTTCACGCACATTATTGTAGCGCTGAGCCGGTCGACCACATCAGAATTTGTGTAAGAAGGCACTATAGCCTGTTTTCAACATGCGACACTGGCTTCTGTTCACGCATCATCGTGTTTCGATACTGACCAAGTCGATGTGTTCAGGTACCTGCCACTTTATAAATTCACCAGCTTTCACCGCAGCCAACCAATTCTTGTTTTCTTCAGCACTATGAAGCGGTGCTAAATCAAATAGAAAGCCCGGGACGATCACACCGCGCTTTAACTGATAACTCGCGCTATTTGATCTTTCCAACTCTTTTAAGGTCCAAGAGTCAGGTGAAGTTCTTTTCAGCTGATATCGGCTGTGATCGATCTGAAACCTCAGGTCATAACCATCGCAACTTCGCATACAGTAGGGCTCAATATCTGTGGCTGAAATAAAGTCGACCATATTCCCTCGCGCTGTGTTCACTCGATAGTGTTGCCCCCAAATCTTATTTCCGGCGCGCCACAGCCAAACCTGAAGTACACCAAAATATTTTCCATTGTCATCGAAAACGGTGCTAAACACGCCGAGAAACTCAACCTCGTTATTGCTTTTCGCATCAACCGGAAATTGCGGTGTTGCCGCCTTTGTGAACACCGTCGTTCGAATTTCTGGGTTGGTGCCAAAACCGCCAGAAAAACTGAGCGTATCCGCGTCAAGACGCTGTATTTTTCCCTTCAGCATGGTTACGGCATTTTTTTCGTTCTGCCATTCATAGCTGCCATCATCAAGGTGCTTAAGAACGCCATGGTTCTCATACAGTGCGGAGTCAAACAACCAAACATCGAGATTTTCATTAACAATGAGTTTCGCAAATCGGTCGTCTTTTCCATCTCCGACGTAGAAACCGGCGAGCGAATTTTCTTTACTTTTCACATCGCCGAAAAAGCGTTCCTGCGTTTTTTCGTCGCGCAAGCGGGCCTCAAAGCGGTAACGTCGTCCCTGATCGAATGAATGATTTAATTGGCGACTATCACCAGACATGCCGAACAGGCCGGCACCACATAAGATCGGTACTGCCAAACAACAAATCGCGATGGCTCTGATTTTTCTCTTCTCTGGCTCCGTAAAGCGAAGACTACTTGCGTAAACATAGTAAGCAATGCCGTATCCCAAATAAACCAGACTGGCAGGTATCATCAGCAAGAAGATGTCAAGCCGAATTGGCGCGACTACCGATGGCGCCCAGACAAAGCTCATGAACCCTTCATACAGTGCGAATACAATGCTGAGTCCGCAAAGAATACGTAGCGGTCTAGGATTGAACTCAGATCCCAAGCCAGACAACAAGCTTAAGATTGGAACCCAATTAAAGAGCGCCAGAAAGAATCCGATGATAAAGAGATGGGACATCTAAATTCGTAAATGATAAAAATGATTGATCTTTCGAATACAAACGAGAGTTTCGTTTCTGAATGCGGCAAGTCATCCGCTCTCATGCAAGGTCGTCCTTGGTAAAGGAGCTGGCGGGACTACCGCACTTAGAGAATTCTCTGAACAATACTCTCACTGCCCTTTCCTCCAGAACATTTCAGATAAAGGCTCAGCTGTTGCGCCTTTTAGGCTTGCTATAAGCGATGATACATTCTCATTCCATTCCTCAAGGTCACAGCAACCGTACTGGCGTATAGCATTTCCGCCAGACCGAGCAGCGAGAGCAATGCCACAATTCGATTGCCTCGCAACCCGGCGATCAATAGTTTGTCTCAGGCGCCACGCCTCCGACTCATGGCGATCGTGAGCTGCTTTAGGCACTACATCAATGAGCCTGCCCGGTCGCCCTCACTAAGATACCTTGTTCATTTGATTTGAAGGACTTTTGCTTGGAAGGAGAGCGGTCCACTCTCGATAAGCTTAGTTATCAGCATAGCTTCGTGAGGCGTCTTATCGATCGTCATTTGTAAAACACCATTGGGGATGGGGGAAGTTACTCGTGCTGTAGACAATATTTCGTCATCCAAAGTAACCAAAATGACCGTTTCTTCAGTGGAAGCAGAGAGCCGTGCAACACGCCGCGCTGCTTCTCCTGTCAACGATACTCGCAGTACCGTTCTTTGCTTATCATCAAAACTAACAGCCGTCTCCAAAATATCTTTTTGCTTAAACCAAGGGAGACCGCCCTCCGAAGCCACTCGAAAGTTGCCCTGATGGGTAAGGAGAAATTCAAGGTCAGCATTGTCGATATCGAGTTTCGTCTCGATCGTGACATCCCCTTCGGACTGATTAAACTGCGTTGGCGTAGCAAGTGAGCTACTCGCACCAAGCCTCTTTTGAATGATCGACTGATCTTGAATGGATATAGTATTGACGCCAAGCATGCGGATGCTCTTCGAAACAGGAAGTTTCTGGTTACAGGCGCAAAGTAGCGTGAAAAAAATAGCGGAGATCAAGCAGTTTTTCATTATGATTCGATATCGAAAAAGTTCCAACTTATGGATTCGGGTGTTTTGATTAGATTGCGGTGATGGGAAAGATCATCCAAATCAATGGAATACGTGCCTGTGCTCGCAGGCGCAAGACTAGGTATTCCGTTGAGTTGACACCGATAACTCTTGCATGAGTGTGTTGAACACTGTATCCCCAACTTCGTCATGCTAATCTACTTAGATTTCATTGCCTCCGCCTTCGCTTCCTCAATCTCATCTTTACTCATCTGCGACTCAGCATATTTTCTATACGTGACTGCATCATCATAGTCGCCAGCGAGAATCAGCCACTTCAAGGCTTGCACTTTATCAACCGCAACGCCTTTGCCCTTAAAGTAGATCAAACCAAGTTGATATTGCGCGCTGGCGTTTTTTTGCTCTGCCGCTTTGGTGAACAAATCACGCGCCTTACCGTAATCGCGAGGGGCTCCAATGCCGCTAACATACAATACGCCCAAACTATACTGCGCATCGGCATAACCCAAATCTGCGGCCTTATTGAACCAATACACAGCTTTGCCATAATTAGGTGCCACACCTTTAGCCTTAGCGTACATACGCCCTAGATTCACTTGTGCCCGCACATTATCTTGCTCGGCCGCTTTTTCAAACAAAGCCATGGCTTCTGCGTAGTCTTGCGGTACACCTTCCCCTTTGAGATACATCAGGCCCAAGTTGAATTGCGCATCAGACTTACCCTTATCAGCGGCTTTCTTAAAGGCGGCAGCGGCAGCACGGAAATCTTTTTGCTCATAGAGCACAACGCCATCAGAAAAATCATCGGCCATCGCTTGCACACTGACGTTCATCAGTACGGCAGTCAACACCATCGCTAGCAATTTCATCTCGACCTCTCGTTGTTAAACTTACTTTGTACCGTTCACAGTTCAGCTCGTACTGCTGCTTCAATCTCGGCGATCTCGATCTTCTTTTGTTTCATCATCGCTGCCATTGCTTTGCTCGCAATCGACTTATCAGTATTCATGGTCAACTCGCCGAGGCGTTTCGGATAAATCTGCCACGAGACACCAAAGCGATCTTTAAGCCAACCACAGACACTTTCCTCGCCGCCGTCGCTGGTCAACGCATACCACAGCCTATCGGTTTCGGCTTGGTCATCTGTGGCGACCGAGATCGACACCGCTTCGCTGAGGCTGAACATCGGTCCTGCGTCGAGAATTTGGTAAGGCACATCGCCGAGGTTGAAGTCAACAACAGTGAAAGTGCCGTAGCCGTTATCGCCTATAAAGACTTTGTCGACACGACTATTCGGGATCAGCGAGCAATAGAACTCGGCAGCTTCTTTTCCTCGTCCATCGCGAAACCATAGGCAGGTACGAATTGAATGACTCATCTTGAAGTTCCTCCGCGCTGATTAAACTTTGAATTGACGTGCTAAGTCTTGAAAAAAATTCTGAACCTACAACCATACCTCTAGGGTAACGTGTTTTCCCCGGCGAATCAAAAAAGCCTCAAAACATTGTGTCTTTGCTAAAGCTTGGTTAGTCTCTACTCTTTCAATATCAGTTTGAGGGGCATATGAAATCACGCTTAGGTTTTGTCCGACAGTCGCTATTGTGTAGCCTTGCTATCGTGACGATGTTGTGCACTACGATGACATCACAGGCTAAAACTGCTGAAGCGACACCCAAAAGCCCACAGAGCAAAGCCACCCGAACGGTCGCCTATGGCAATAATCCTACTGCTGGACATCGTTTTGAATTCAACGGTGCCAAGATTTATTACGAAATTTATGGCAAAGGCGAACCGCTCTTGCTGTTACACGGCAATGGTGGTTCGATCGAGCACTTCAAGAATCAGATTCCTTACTTCGCCAAGCACTATCGTGTGATTGCAATGGACAGTCGCGGTCAGGGCAAATCTGAGCTCGGTGGCGCCAAGCTAACCTACGAATTAATGATGGAAGACAGCAATGCCTTATTGCAGCATCTCAATCTGAAGCAAGTGAAGGTTCTTGGCTGGAGCGACGGCGGTATCTTGGGTCTGCTGCTGGCGATTCATCATCCCGATAAAGTGTCGCGTCTCGCCGTGATGGGCGCCAATCTCGTGCCGGAAGCTGCTTATCCATGGGCACTCGATGGCATCAAAACCACGGTCGCCAAAATCACAGCAATGAAACAATCCGGCGATCGTTCACAAGATTGGGATTTGCAATTGCAACTACTCGATTTACTCGGCAATCAACCGCATATTCCTGTTAGTGATTTGAAGAAAATTCAGGCCCCCACTCTGGTGATGGCGGGAGACCGCGATGTCATTCGCGACGAACACACGCTGCAAATATTCCATGGCATTCCTCAATCACAACTGGCGATCGGCAATGGTGTGACGCATATGTGGCCATGGGAAAAGTCTCAACAGTTCAATGACATCATTCACGATTTTTTCGCCAAGCCTTTCAAGATGCCAGACTCAAAGGATCTTGGTTGGTTTGACTAACTTTAGATAGATCGATCACCTGCCATCGCGCCAGAGGGTGGGGATTGGACCTGCAACACTCTATTGCATCTCCTTGAAGCTCCACGATACTTGGCCGGCTGCCATCACGCAGTTTCACTCGCTTGGATATTCCATAAATGTGAACCAGGCCCGTCTCTCAGCTTTGAGTGGTTCCGGCAGCGCATGAAAGGCCCATGCTCGGTTCACTTTCTTTGTGTCGGCTAGGACTAGATCTTCGGCAATCGCATTGCGAATAACATTGGCGAGTGCCTTGTTTCCGTTGAGATAGTATTCACTCAATAGTTGATATGCTTCGCTTACTTTAAGCTGCTGACCAAGGTCAATTTGGGTCTGCACAAACTGCATGAAAACCTTCATTTCATAGGTCAAAAGGCCTCTCTCTTGATTGATTGCCTCGCGTAACTCTGGGAATTTTTCCTTAATCGCCGCGATCAGTTGCGATCGATGTGCTCTTTGCTTCATATAAACATTTGATCTTTCCTGATGTTTTTTTAGAAGGGTATAACCTGATGTCTATCGTCCATGGAAAAAGTGTAAGACCGCACTCAAGCGCTAATTAGTCGCTTCCATCAATCGATAGATCCGGCCATTCGATGACACCACTCGGCGAGATATCAAACCATACACTACGACCGCCTTCTCCGATGGAAATATCTCCGCAAATTTGCTTCAAATAATCTGGCACTACAAAATAGCTTCCGTCGTCATAGTGCAACACCGAAATTTCCAGTGAGCCGCGACTGCCCTCTTTCTTTCGGATACAGAATTTCTCATTCACGAGCTCCCCCGTGGCACGCAACTCTGTTCGCTGGGGTAGACTTGCCAACTCACTATAACTGCACCCAGCAAGCTTCTTCAATTCTTGTGTTTGAAACTGCGCAGCAAGATCACGCAGATTTTGTGGAATTCGACTCATAAGATCTTACCTGCAACAGAAAATTTCATCGCGATGATGGCAGACTTCCCGCCTTCCACGCAAAACGAAAGCGCGGCACTTTGGTACCGCCAGGCGCGTTCCAAATATCGCGACCAACATTGATTGCACCATGCCGAGTATAAAACTGTTGGGCGGAGAGATTATTCTGCAAAACCCATAGATAGAGATCGCTTGCTGGAGCCTGCTTTTTAACCTCATCCGAAATTGCCGCCAGTAGCCTTGCTCCAATGCCCTTCCCATGATGCGCGGGGTGAACATGAATATTGTCGAGCAAACTTCCAAATTCTGTTGATTGATCGATATAAGCGCATGCAAAAGCGAGCAAATGATCGTGCTTGTATGCGACCAAAACGCGTTGATTCGAAACGGGTGTTTCGAGACGTTGCATCCACAGATTGAGCCTATCGGTATCAATATCACCCGCCAGATAGCTATCACTGAGCGCACCGCGATAGGCGTAACGCCAACTCTGCGCATGTAACTGGGCAATAGCTTCAGCATCGCTGGCTTGCGCTACTCGGATTTCTACTACTGAAGATGGCACTGCGATCATCTTTTCACACCTTTTCAAACTCTCAATGTTCACGAATCGAATGACTTCAACGAGCCTCAAGTTTTCTTGAGCAAGCGAAGTTCATCAGCCGATAACACGCACGGGATCGTGATCGGCGCACCACTCTCGCGAAACAGTGGTGACTTCTTATAGCGTCCCAGAAGGCGCGACATGAGCACCAATCGCAAAAAGCGTAAGATCGTTGTGAACACACCGCGTTGTTGCGGCTTGGGTTCACCTGTGGCTTCAGCGGTACTGAACATGGCCATTTGTTTTCCGAAGTCGGTATCGATTGCACTTTTGTCGAGGCATGTATGGATCAAGCCGATGAAACTCATTTTGCGATCAGACATGGTGTTCCCGATCGGCGTCCGACAACACTGCGCATACCAACGCAGCATGCCTTTTTCTGTCAAACGCAAAATGGCCAAGTGCTCGATGCCTTTTTCGAATCGCAAGCGCGACTGGCACACTTGAACAAGCTCAGTACCACCTTGTGCATCGAGTACTTGGGCTTCTTCACCGAAATACCGCCCAAAGGCTTGGCAATCACTGCAGTAGCATTTCACTCGGCTACTTGGTGCGCCAGGCAACACATGTCCGTGGACCTGCCCGCAATGGCATAGTATCTGATGCATAGCTCCCTCCTTTCACGATAATTATGGCGACTCACTCTTTCAGTTTAACTTCGAATAGATGCTCTGAGTCAGAAAAACGGGATAAGGTTCCCGAATGCGTTTCGCGCAATGGCTTCAGTTCTCCGTGCATCGTACAATACGACTTCAGTATCGCAGTAAATGATGACATCGCCATTTCCAAACCAACTCCAGTCCGACATTCTTCATGCAAGAATTTATCGCCACTTCCGAGTACATCGACGCCGATCATGATGCTGTTCGTACACTTGCCGCCAAACTCGCTCATGGCCATGAGCATGAAGAACAAATTATCCGTGCCAGCTTTGAGTTTGTGCGCGATAAAATCAAACACAGCTTAGACTACCAGCTCAATCCCGTCACTTGCCGCGCTTCGGATGTTTTGCGAGAAGGAACAGGCTTTTGTTTTGCCAAGAGCCATTTGCTGGCAGCTCTACTACGCGCCAATCAGATTCCTTGCGCCTTGGTTTATCAACGTATCGCTTTTGGTGAAGAGAAGGATCGTTACTATTGGCATGGTCTGAATGCAGTGTTTCTTCGCTCTTCTGGCTGGTATCGTCTCGACCCAAGGGGGTTAAAAGCTAATTTAGACTCACGTTTCTCACCTCCAATTGAGTGTCTTCCATTTTCGCCGCGACATGCTGGTGAACGCTTTCTAGAACTCCGCTATGCCGAACCTCGTCCTGAGATTATTCAATTACTTGAGACCTCTTCGTCTTTTGCAGACGTGCTTGAACGCCTCTTGAAAATAGAGCTTTAACCCAACTTGGGGCTCTTAGGAAGAACACTTCCCAATCAAATTGATTTCATTCCTCCTCTTGCTTTGAGAAAGCTCCAACTATTCCCGCTAGCAGCAGTACCACAACACCGACTGGAACCGTGAGAAAACTTCCCACAAAAGCAAAGGTCCCCAGCTGGACCAGCCAATTGAGATTGATAGTCCCGAAGAGGTAGCAACCTGATGCAGGCCCACTTGATCCTCCAGTGCAAGTGGGCATGAAGGACATTGAACCAATCCCAATGAAGGCGATGGCTGGCAACACCAAGCAAAGAAGAATGCCCGTCCAATTCAAGAACTTAACCATATCAACACCTATCCTTTAGAACCTGCAATAACCCATCCGACAGCGCAAGGGTTTATTCGAAAGCATAATAATAATTGAAAAATAGTAAATTACTTAAGATCTTTTCAATGAAATTGGTCGGGTAGAAATCCTATTCGATCGATGAAGTAGAAAAACAAATTCATTGCTTGACGATTGCTAAACTCCAAAGTTATTATTAAACCATTCAGTTAATTAACCAATCGGTAGATTATGGAAGATCAACTCAGTCTCACGTTTTCTGCACTCGCCGATCCCACACGACGAGCAATTCTGGCGCAGCTGTCGCGCGGTGAGGCTAACGTCTCCGATCTGGCGCGACCATTCTTGAACGATATGAGTCTGCCTGCGGTGACGAAGCATTTGAAGGTGCTGGAGAATGCGGGCCTCATTACCAAGACGCGCGATGCGCAATGTCGCCCTTGCAAACTGAATGGCGAGAATCTGAAACTCGCCGCTGATTGGGTCGATCAATATCGCGCATTTTGGGAAGAAAGTTTTGATCGCCTTGAGCTCTACCTCAAAACCGTCACCACTGAAAAGAAAGGTAAAAAGCATGTCCGCACCAACAAAAAAAGTAGCAGCAAAGCCAAATGAGATTTATCTCGAGCGCCTCTATGATGCGCCGGTCGAAGCCGTGTGGAATGCATGGATTGATCCAGCGCAGGCTGCGCATTGGTGGGGGCCGCGTGGTTTCACCTTAACCACGCACAGCAAGAGTCTCAGTGTTGGCGGCCAATGGCGTTACACCATGCATGGCCCTGATGGCACGGACTACCCGAACATCGCCACCTATTTCGAAATAGAAGAACATCAAAAACTGGTGTACGACCATGGTGCCACCGACGACACGCCTGCACTGTTTCGCGTGACAGTGTTCTTCACAGCCATCGGCAAAAAAACACTGATGGAAATGACGATGGCATTGGCGACTCCCGAAGCAGCGGCGCAAACCCGTCAGTTCATTAAACAAGCTGGCGGTGAATCGACCTGGGATCGCTTTGCCGAATACCTTGCCGAGCAAACAGAGAGCAAACAGCGCTTCGTCATCAATCGCAGCTTCGACACCTCGATTGAGACCATGTACGACGTATGGACCAAGGCCGAGCACTTTTCGAAATGGTTGCCACCTACCGGCTTCACCATGGAATTCATGCGCGCCGATCTCCATGAAGGTGGCAGTTCTTTCTACAAAATGAGCAATGGTAGCAATGTCACCATGTATGGCCGTGCTTTTTACTTAGAAATGAAGCGCCCTGATCGCCTCGTGTACACGCAACAATTCTGTGATGAACACGAAAACATCTCGCGTCATCCGATGGCACCGACTTGGCCAGAAACCATGCAGACCACAGTTGAGTTCACCACCGAGGGTGAGAACCGCACGCGCGTTACGGTGACTTGGGAAGCTGTCGGCGATGTCAAAGAGGAAGAGTTGCAAGCCTTTATCAAGGAACGTCGCGGCATGACTATGGGTTGGACGGGATCGTTTGATAAGTTGGAGGCCTTCTTATCGACGCTCTGATAAAGGGCAGATCGGTAATCGCCATGAGAATTTGACGTGAGGAATCGAAAACTTTGCCGCTACAATAGCGGCAAATGAACTACCATTTAACTCATCATGGAATACGTCTTTATAGCTTGCCTTGTTGCAGCAATTTTCATCGTCGGCGTTTTCTTCCACTATGACGACATAGGAAATATTCGTGCTTCAGCGCGCAAAAGAGGATGGCAAAAAGTGCGGATTGAATGGTCATTCTTCGACAATCTATTCGATGACGATGATCGATGCTATCGTGTACGCTATGTAGATCAAAATGGAATGCAGCACAGAACACACTGCAAGATCTCAACTTTGCGTGGGCTCTATTGGTTAGACGAAAACTAGAAGAGTCCAAGCAACTCCATACTCGCTCCCGAGTCTTCGCTCTAGATGCGCAGTATCCTTTCCCTCGCTCTGTCTTTCACTAACTCACCAATCAACTTATTGAGATACCCAACTCTCCACGTCACCGCGCCCTTGACATCTTCAATACACACCAGGGACTGTGCCTTTGTTCATGGCACGAATGGCTTGTATCTCGGATGGGTTATCAAAGTAGGTCTGAAAGTTGAAGCCCTTTTTGATAGGCTTGCGAAGTTGAACCGACACATAAGCTATCAAACAACAATTTACTTTATCGCGCTCTTCCTTTATGACTTTTTGCGCTCGGCTCTTTGCTGCTATGGTGAATAAACAGTATCGAACGAGATTTGCGAACATCTCGTTTTGTGATACGAAGTTCTTATTGTTGCAATCTGAAACACATATAAAGAAAGGACGCACTTGCGCCCTCTGATTCTCTGATCTGCCTCACTGCATGGAATGCAAACCTATCATATTGCCTTCGGTATCAACCACCATCGCAATATAACCGTTCACACCAATCGCCTTCTTCCCTTTGAATACTGTGCCACCGGATTGCACGGCGCGTTCCAGTTCTACCGCACAATCATCGCATGCGAAATAAACCAAGGTGCTACCGCCGGACGGGCAACCTGGCATCTTTATTAGAGCACCTGAGGCTCCATAATTCTCCATCGACATGGGAAAAGTCCACATTTCCATTTCACCGAATTCGATGGGATCAGGGTTCTCTAACTGCTCTAACTTCGTTTGAAATACCGCCTCATAAAATGCCTTAGCGCGTGGCATGTCTTGCACATAGATTTCAAACCAACCGACGGGATTTGCTTTCATATCATGTCCTTTTTTTCAGTCAACTATCACGATTTAACTCTCGCAATACTTCGATTGCTATTGCGCCGCGAGACTTCCCAACTCCCTTGTTCTGTGTCGACAAATTCATCTGATCGGTTACATCTTCAAATTCATGCACATACTTTATGATATTAAGAGATAGATCAGTTTCGAGTTCGAATGCGTAAAGCCTCGCATCCCCCGTCACCAGCAATCCACCGAAACCATATTGAAAACCCATCATCCATCCATCGACAACAACCTCAACAAATACCGCTCTCTCGGTCGCGATCCCGTGACTCTCAAAGAAATTTGAAATACCACTCGCAACGCCATATTGCCTGTAGTACTTTGCCGTTCTAATCATCTGAGAAAAGACAATCTCGTTTTGTTGTTGCACATTAAGCTGGCGAGCCAAAGAGATTTCTCCTATCGACGTGAAGCATTTGAAAATCATTGTTTGTTACGACCTGTGTTGCGCCACAATCGCGAATAAAAAAACCACCACAATCCGAGCATCAACAGCGTCGGCGCTCCTCGCCACCACACTTTTTCTTCTGAAGGTAGTGAAAAAAAGTACTGAATGACCACCCCTGAAAGGTAATAAACGCCGAGCAAAAACAGAACGGTGACACCTATCGCTAATCCCAAAATCGCGAGTTTCTTGTTCATACTCTAGCCTTCAAACCTGTTTTCATTTGGATTCGATTCATTTATGTTTCGACGCCCAAATCAATCCACCAACCACGATCAAACCCAAAGCAATGGCACCGATAATCTTCCACACAGAATAAGGGCGTTCACCCTGCACTTTGCCGGTCTGACCGTTGACGAGGAAACGGTAGACTTTATCACTGTAACGATACGACGAAATCCAAATTGGCAGCAAGATATGTTTGAAATGGATGTCACTATAACGCGGGCTCATTTGCAGAATGCGTTGATGATCGCCGCCGATATCAGAGCAGATGGCACCACGAATTTCGTTTTCCATCACGCCACGGGCTTCAGTGAAACCCGGTTCCAGTCCCACTTGATAGGCTTCGACCGTAAAACCTGACACATAATCATCCCGATAGGCTTGCAGCTTATCTAAACGCCATGGACCGAGACTATCGGCCTTGTCATGCGGCAAAGAGCGCGAACCCAGAATTAAGACATCATCGAAATCCACGTGGACCTGTCCCGACGCCGGATACCAAGCCGTGCGTGTCACACTTCGGGTTTTGGTTTCTCCATTTTCACGGTAAGTTTCGGTCTCGGTGTAATCAACACCGCGCTGACCGACATATGGCGTATCAGTCACCGCATCATACGTCCAATACGGTGTATACACGCCTTTCAAGCCACGCTCAGCGCGGTAGGCTTGCTTGAGCGCATTAGGTGCAAACCACAGTCCACCAATCCAATCAGTGAACTTTTGGCGCGCTTCGTTTTCTTTGATATCGAAGGCGGCGATTGCTTTTGGTTGAATGATGCGTTGCGCATAGGCTTCGGCGGCAATCAAAGGCGCGGCACAGAAGGGGCAACGATCAGACACAATATTGGCGGCAAACTGAGACTGCGCGCCACAAGCTTTACATTTAACAGTTTGCGCAGCGAGGCTGGGTTCATTACCGGCTTTCTCAGCGAGATAAGCATTGTAGTCAAGTTCCTCGACCGCCGCTGCCGTCGCTTCGTGATCGACTTCAATCGCATTCTGGTGACCGCAGTACGGACATTTAAGTGCAGATTGTCCGGGGGAAAATTCTAATTTTGCGCCACATTGCGAACAGGGAAAAGTTTTTGTACTCACTGATTTCTCGAGACTAAAAAAGGGAGAAAAAAGAAAATGGCGCCTCGGAAAATCCGTGGCGCCTTTAAGCTTTCACAGCCTTATGCTTGTGGTGGCAATGGCGGTGGCATCGCTGCAAATAAACCCGCCAAATCAGCTTGTTCAGCCGCTTTAGCCCAGCCCGACATGCCTTGCTTCCACACCAGAGTATCGCGCTGCAAAGTACCGCCCGCAACTTGCGCTTGCAGCGCAGCCATATCGAATGGTCCGGTTTGCGCGCCTTGGTGGGCGACGAAATAAGCCGCTGCAGTGGGCAACGGTGGTGGCATAGCACCTCCTGCTGTGGCGGCTGGCACAGCTTGATTCTGGAACAAATTCCCCATGCTTTGTGTCAGCATGCCACCAACACCAACGCCCATCATACTGCCCGCCATACCAGGATTATTCGCTGCATCACGCAAAGCTTGTGCGCCTTGGTATTGCGCGAACTGATTCATATTGCCGATCACGCGCATGGCACCTTGTTGATCAATCGCGCGTTCCACTTCTTCTGGCAAGCCGATATCTTGCACTTGAACTTCGCACAGTTCCAAACCGTACTTAGTAAAGTCGACGGCGATACGTTCGCAAATGCGCTCGCCGACAAGCGTGACTTTACCTTCTAGATCAATGACGGGCACACCAATCTCTGGCATCACTTCTTTTATGCGCAGGCCGATCTTGCCGCGTAAATTTTCTTCGATGTCTTCAGTCGTAAAGTCGGCCTTAGTACCAACCAACTCAATCAACATGGTCTTAGCGTCTTGAATCCGCAAGGTATAGATACCGAAGGCGGTCACGCGTACCACGCCGAACTCAGGGTCACGCATGGTCGCCGGACCAGCCGTGCCCCATTTTAAATTCGTAAAGCGCGTGGTATTGAAGAAATAGACTTCCGCTTTGAAGGGGCTATCAAAACCATATTTCCAACCCTTCAGCGTGCTGAGGATAGGCATGTTCTGCGTATTGAGCTCATACATGCCGGGCTGGAAGACGTCAGCGATCTGGCCTTTGCCGAGCTGACCTTCATTCACGACCACCGCCACTTGGC
>CAYWNE010000087.1:0-16028 GCA_964459555.1 uncultured Burkholderiaceae bacterium
CTGCCATTACAGCATCAACCGCCTCGCGGCCGTCGTTGACGGTTTTTGCTTGATAACCAAGTCGATCTAACATCATGCTCGCAACTTTGCGATTAGTCGGATTATCGTCGACGATCAACATCTTTTGCGGATAGCGTTGTCCCAAGCTTTGCACTTGATCCGTGTCTTTGGCTTTTCCGGCTTGCGTTTCCAATAAGTCAGCTTGATCTTTCACGAGCAATGCATACAAAGCATCGATTAAACTTTGTTCTTTCACTGGTTTCAATATGTAGTGGTCGAACACCTGCTGCTGGCTCTGTTCGCGACTATCGATATGCTTACCACACATGATAAAGGGCGCAGCCTGCAATCGGGCGAACTGTTTTAAACGCGCAGCAAGCACATGTCCGTCAATCGCAGGCATATGCGAATCAATCATCACGACATCGAACGCGACTCCACTCTGCAAAATATGATCGAGCTCCGGCATCTGTTGCACAGCGCTCACTTGCATCCCCCAAGCCATCAGTCTTTGACGATAAATACGTAAAGCCTCAGCATGATCATCAATCAGCAATACACGTTTGTCGCGTAGTTTATCGATCAAGCTGGTGGTATTCGATTCATCTTCACTGACGGCATGAACATCAATACTTACCGTGAAACAAGTGCCCTTGCCGAGCTCGCTCTGCAATTGAATATCGCCCCCCATCATGCCCGCCAAACGCTTGCTGATCGCAAGACCGAGGCCGGTACCGCCGTATTTGCGTGTGGTCGCTGCATCGATTTGCGTGAACGCTGCAAACAAACTTTGGATACGATCAGCAGGAATGCCGATACCCGTGTCGCTGACTTCAATTAGAAGTTGAGGTCGGCCTATTTGCTGACTCAAACGCACGCTCACCATCACCTGACCACGTTCGGTAAATTTGACCGCGTTACTGACAAGGTTTAAAACAATTTGCCGCACCCGCGTTACATCGCCCAAAATCAAACGTGGTACGTCGGGCGCGAGTTCATACAATAATTCCAAATCCTTTTGGTTTGCACTGCGTGCAACCAAGGCGAAACTCTCTTCGATCACATTCTGCACCGACAGAGGTTCGCGCTCCAAACTCATCTTGCCCGATTCAATTTTCGAGAAATCGAGTATGTCGTTAATGATGGTGAGGAGTGCATCGCCTGAACTACGTATTGTGTCAACATAGTCGCGTTGCTCGAGGCTCAACTCAGTACCACTGAGTAAATCCGTCATGCCTATCACACCATTCATCGGCGTACGAATTTCATGACTCATGGTCGCTAAGAAAGCCGCTTTCGCATTAGCAGCCTGTAGTGCTTGTTCAGTTTGATGCTCTAGATCGCGCGTGCGTTCGGAGACACGTTCTTCAAGCAAGGCATTCTGAGCCAACAAATCATTACGTGCTTGCTGCAATACTTCTGCGGTAGCTTCCAATTCATTGCTTATCTGCCGGAACTCAGAGAAATTTGTCTTCAAAAAATCTCTTTGTAGATCACCTTTCCCTAGCCGCACGGTTGCTTCCGCAATAGCACCAATACTTGAATTGAGGCGTCGCGCAAACCAAATGGCAGATACCGAAGCAACCGCGGCCAATACAATTGCCAGCACCACAGTACGTTGGCTTCGTTCACGGATCACTACACTAAAATCTTCAGCCGGCGCAGCAATCACCAGACGCCAATCTGGAAAATTAACATCGGCGCGACGATTACTTGCTCCCTGCAACTGACTTTGATTGAGTCGCAGAGCATGAGCCAGGATCAATTGATCACCTTGCATAAAATCAAAATTGACGCAGCCACTTTGCGCTTGGCAGCGCTTGTCAACTCTACGTGCGCCTAGTGCTAACTTCGCTTGAGCAGCCTCGGCTTCCTTACGTGAAAGGCGCAGCGTCGCAGGTAAGTTGTGCATGGCGTCGCGGATCAAGGCTGTCTTCGCATTTTCTGCTAAGACCCGAGGCACGTCGATAGAACCTACGATGTCTTCTTTGGTTGAAGAGGCAACCAAAGCCCCGTTCTTGTCGACGATAAACGCAATCGCATTCGGACTAATTTGTAAATTTTGCAGTGACTCACTCAAAGAACGGAAGGAGACATCGAGTGCTAAGACCCCAGCGATCTCCCGCTTATCATTGCGCACGACGATGGTATGACCAATTTGTAGCTGGTTGCGCGAGAAGGAAGGATAAACATCAGTCCACGCGCGGCGATCCAAGCCACGGCCATCGGGATCAGCGGCCGCCAAAGCGGCAGCAAACCAAGGCCGATTATGCGGAATGTACTCTGATTTATCGGTGCCATCATTTTGGCGACGATCAAAGGGTTTGGTGCTGCGATAATGCGTACGACGCGATTCATTTGGGTTTTGCACCAAGACTTGAGGTAGTGCTTCCTCCTCATACACATCGATAGCTCGATAGCCACCACTAATCGGTGCGTACGAAATAAACTTGACCAACCGCATGCCGCGCATGGCGCCCCAAGCGACTTCTTCGAATCGATCTAATGAAGTGAAGTTACGCGGGTCGGGTTCGCCACCAACCGCATCGCCGTAACTGGAAAAGAAATCCATGAGGCGACTAGGCTCGGCCAGATCCGCATCGGCGGCATCACTCGCGCGTAGGCTCGCCTGAATCATGACGCCATGTGCCGCTTCCACCGCAGTCTGCTGCGCAGCTCGGTAGGAAAACCAGGTAATCAGGAGCGCTGGTAACAAAACCAAGACTCCGACAGCCAATGGCAAAAAGAGTTTAAGGCGTATAGTCTTCACGGCGCGATGCTTGGGAAAACAAGAGTTCTGTCGAGCAGAACCTAGGAGAATTCAGTATCTTTGCGCGCGCTTTTGGTGTCAATCTATTTTTTGCTTTTAGGCAATGTTTTGCCACAGCTGTGGCAAAACAAAACTAAATTTAACAATTCAGATTGGCAAATTACTATGCCATCAGGCATTCGCCTTCACTCCTTAGCGACGTGCTTTACGACGCGCCAACATATCACTGATCCATTGTTCCACTCGCGCTTCATCACGCAAGATTTTAGAGCCGGGATCAATCGTGAAAGTTGCCTTGGCAGGCAAGACAATTTCGCCTTTACCAGCGTTCATGTTAACGCGATGGAGTTTGCCGTTGACATTGACCTCGACCGGCAAAGGAAATACCGTGCCATCAGCCACTTGCCATTGCAGACGCAAACGTCCTGATTCCACTTTGCTCTCAAGACGCGGCAATTTTGCGTTCATCAAATAGGCTTTGAAAAACCACGACCAATCTTTACCCGTCAATTGGTTGACGATTTGTATGTATTCTTTGGTGGTGCTATAGCGTGGTTGGAAATTGCCCGGCTTAGGATCATCGCGACCATACAGCAAGCGTCGGACCGACTTAAAGAACAGCTCATCGCCAATTTGCGAACGCAAGGTATGAAGCATCAGCGAACCTTTGAAGTACACATCATTTCCCGGACCATTCGAAACATCATGTTCGCTCATAGAGTGGCCGGTCACTACAGGAAATTTATTCACGATGCGATTGCGCTGCTCAAACAGACCAACTTGGAAATCGCGTTCCCCTCGCAAGTATTGCAAATACAGCGGTTGCATATACGAAGCAAAGCCTTCATGTAACCAGAAGTCATCCCAGTTTTCATTGGTCATTTGATTACCGAACCATTCATGCGAAAACTCATGATGCAATAACCAATCATAGCCATGCGGTGACTTGATGTACTCATTGCCATAGGCATTCACCGTTTGATGCTCCATCCCCAAATGCGGTGTTTCAACTACACCCATTTTCTCGTCACCAAAAGGATAAGGTCCGAATTTACTCTCGAAGAAATCGAGCATCGGTGCAAACTCAGCGAACAACTGTTCCGCCTTTTCTTTATTCGCTGGCAGGTACCACATCTTCAAGGGAATCGTATTGCCGAAACGGCTCTTGTATTCACCTTCCATCAAGGCGTAAGGTCCCACATTGACTGAAATACCGTAGGTACTCGGCATCCGTGCTTTCCAATGATAGGTACGCCATCCATCTTTTTCATCCATGCCCAAGCTCACACCATTACCGGCAACCACCAGTGGCGCTGGCACGCTAAAGTGCAAGCTCATCGAATTCGGTTTCCCCATAGGGTGGTCAATACAAGGCCAGAGTAAATCACAGCCCTCCCCTTGCACGGCTGAAGCAATCCACGGTTCGCCACTTGGGGTTTTAGTCCAGACAAAGCCACCATCCCACGGTGCGCGCTCAGCGATACGCGGCACGCCGTGGTAGCGAATCTCGACTTCAGCGATATCTCCCGCTTTAATCGCAGTTGGCAGCTGCAGACTGAGACGCCCTTCGGGATTACGAATAGCACTCTCCGCCAAAACTTGACCATTGACCTTCACACCGTCAATCGGCAAATTTTTATCAAGCTCTAACACGACCTTATTCAGAGTTGACTTTGCTTTCAGACTCAGGATCGCTTTACCTTCGATGCTACGTGTTGCGGGATCAATTTTCAAACTTAAATCTGCATGCTCAAAACTGACCGCCAATTGTTCAGCCGTGCGATCCGTGCCCGAACTCATGGTAAATGCGGTCGGCTTTGATGAAGGCGGCAATGAGGTATCGCTTGTTTGAGGCGTTGCGGCATTGGTCGATTGTGCAAAAACACCAGTGCTACTGAGAGCCAAAGCGATGGCGAGGAGGATTTTCTTGCGTGAAAAGCGATATGGTTTCATCTGGTTTTCCAAACAAATTGTAAAGCGACCTCAGAGGATCAAAATGGGCTAAGAAATTGAGATAAAGAACTGTATGCAGTGGTCGAGCCTGCGGATTCTTATCGTCGACACACCGCGAATTTAATATATTAAGCTATATCTATGACCAGCATTGCGCTTTTGAGTTCCTTTCTGATCATAATTTTCTGTCTACGCTTCATAGCTCGAGCATGGCATACTGTCGATTCACTGAGCTTAGCGGCAAACAAGCGTTACACGGAACATCCTCAACGCAGATTTGCCCACACTCAGCCCCCCCATTTTGCAAGGATTAGCAAGCCAATCTATGAAGTTCACATCTCTCCGTTTCCTTAGTATTTGTTGCTTCGCATTGCTGGGCGCAATCACTGACGCCAGCAAAGCTAGTACAACATTGAGTGCCACCAGCGATAGCTTCAAACTGCCCCGCACCGTGGAAGCACAATTGAAGAAGTTGGAGCTCCCTTCCAGTGCATTGAGCGTAGTGGTCTTGCCAGCGCAAGGCGATCGCGCTGTGCTTAGTCATCAGGCGGATCGCTCATTCGCGCCGGGCTCTAGCATCAAACTGATTACGAGTTTTATTGCACTCGATAGACTCGGTCCCAACTACAAATGGAAAACCCAATTCCTGAGCGACGCCGTGATTCGTGATGGTGTGTTGAACGGTAATTTGTATCTGCGCGGCGGCGGTGATCCGAACTTGAGTTACGATAAGTTCGCCCTCATGCTACGCGCTCTACGCCAGCTCGGTATTCGTGAGATTCAAGGCGACCTGATTCTCGATCGTAGTTTCTTTCAACCTGCTCGTCCTGAAATCGGCGCGCCTGCCTTTGATGAAAGCCCGGACGCGTATTACAACGTGATTCCCGATGCTCTGCTCATCCATAGCAATATCACGGCCTTTGCCATCAACAGCGAAAACAAAGACAAGAACGAGAATCCGATTACTGTTCAAGTGCAAACGCCGAACGACAATCTGCTTTTGCGCAATCAATTGACACTCAACAATCGCCCCTGCGCCGATTGGAAATCACAATGGCAAAGCCCACAAACGGTGGTCAATGAGCAAGGGCAAATCGAAATTACCTTGAGCGGCAGCTTCCCTAAAAATTGTCAGACGCTAGCCTACCTCAATGTGATCGAACGTAATGCCTACATCGCGAGTTTGTTTCGCGGTTTATGGAAAGAATTGGGTGGCAATTGGCAAGGAAATGTCTACGATGGCGCCACACCCTTCAACGCCAGCTTGCTACACGAACGTGCTTCCGAAACTTTGGCAGACACGCTGCGTATCGTGAATAAGAATTCCGATAATGCCATGGCGCGCATCTTGTATTTGACCTTGGGCGCCGAATCGCTCGCCGCAAAAAATTTCAGCGACACCAAACAAGCGGCGTTTGCCGAAGTACGCAATTGGTTTGCCCGCAATGGCTTAAGTGCTGAAGGGATTGTGATGGAAAACGGTTCTGGCCTGTCGCGTACTGAGCGCATTAGTGCAAATCAAATGGCTAGCGTTTTGCGCGTCGGCGCTGGCAGCCTATGGTATCCCGAATTTGCTTCTAGCCTGCCGATCGCTGGGCTTGATGGAACAATGAAAAATAGGCTGAAAGCCGGTAATGCAGAAGCTCGTGCCCGCATCAAAACCGGAACCTTACGCAATTCCATCGCGGTCGCCGGTTTTGTGCGCGATACCAGTCAAACCGATTGGATCATCGTCGCCTTCATCAATACGCCAGATGGCGCCGCCAGCCGCGGGCGCCCGGTGCTCGATGAGTTAATTAACTGGGTGGCAAGTGGTCGATCAAATGACTGAAAATTGAGCTCACAGGCTAGGTTCATCCCCCAATTTCGTCATTTCATCGCAAAGCGGTCGCGCCAGCGAAACCACTTGCGTAAAGTAGCAACATATTCAATCGTGGTACTGAATTGTTGGAGGACCTCTTTATGAAACCATCACGCATGTTGCACCTTGATCTCGCCATCATGAGTGGCGTCGTGTCTGCGCTTTGCTTAGTTTTGATCGGTGTTGTACTTTTCTGATAGGAAAGACGATGTTGACTTTCTTACTCTGGATCTTACTTTTCATCGTGTGCTGGCCATTAGCATTGCTCGCTATCGTGCTCTACCCTGTCGTTTGGCTCATTTGCTTGCCTTTCCGACTTCTCGGTATTGCGGTTGATGGTGTATTCGAACTTTTGCGAGCCATCGTGATGCTGCCTGCACGTGCTCTTGGCAGTAAGCGCTAAGCGCAGTAAGTTGCGCCTAAACAGTTCCAGCGCACTACCAGCGCCCTAATGCGGCTGATTAAATAAGTCCTGTAACTCCTCACACCAATCTTCGGCGTCGTGCACACCAATTCCTAAAAACTGACGCACTTTTTCACTGGCTTTATACCACTCAGACGAGTTTTCCTGCCCCTCGTATTTGTGGATGGCATACTCGGCTAATGCCGTCAAAGCCACTAATCCGCGCACCGATTCCTCAGTTGCAGTGTCTTCCAAACTGCTGTAATCGTGATGTAGCAAAATCGCTATCGAGACTTGTTCAGGTAAGCCCCAAGTGCGCGCCATGAGAGAACCGATGGAAGCGTGATTCGTCATATGTACTTCGTCTTCGATTTCGGTTAAACCACGTTCAAACGACGCGTTCGCTTTCTTCCACGTTTCCGCATAGGCAGGAAAACGATCAATCAAAATCGGCACGCCAATATCACAGAACAAGCCGAAGGTATGTGCCACATCGGAGCTGACAACGGGTAATCGTTTCACCATCGAACTCAATGCTTGCGCACGTTTAGAGGAGATGTCCCAAAATTTCCGCATGGTATTCGCTTGGGTGGCGAAGGTTTGGCGCGCAATGATGCCAGTCATGACCATCTCTGTTTGGCGCATCCCCAATAGATCGACCGCATGATCCACTGATTGCGCCTTCAAGCGCAAACCGAAGAAAGAGGAGTTGGCTAATTTCATTAATGACGCCGCCATCGCCACATCATTGGCAATGATGCGTGCTAAGTGGCGAGGGTTCGGATCGTCTTTGTTTAATTCTTTTTGCATCTCGACCAATAGACTTGGTCGAGGGGGAGTACGAATCGTGCTGACCAAGTTGTCGAGCGATTTTGTATCGGCCACTACTTGTTTAACTTGTTGGATCATGTGAATGCGGTTGAATAAGACTTGCGCGTGAAAAAGCCTCGCAGCACACTTCAAAGAACCTCCATCAGCGGCTGCGAACAACGATGTCTTGGGAATAAGCGATATTAGACATTATTTCCACATGGAAATCAATTCAACGCCCAATGAGGTTGCAGATTTGAGTTGAATTTGCATCAATAAACATGAGCACAACACCCTCCCAACACTCTCCCAACAACTACCGAAGCGTCGTACCGGCGAGCTCAGCGACCGGTACTGAAAAATCACAAATCGAAGTTCTATTTGATAGGGATCGGCGTCGCCCTATCAACAGGCACAGCCGTCACGCTATTTTGCGGAGAGCCATCAATCAATTTGTCTGAGTAGGTCAAATACACTAGGGTATTACGTTCGACATCCACCATGCGTACGATGCGCAGCTTTTTGAACAAGATCGACAGGCTTTGATTAAACACTTCTTCTTGCTGCTTGATTGGTTTTTCAAAAGTGATCGGCCCCACCTGGCGACAAGCGATCGAGGCCTCGGCTTTGTCTTCTGCTAAACCAAGTCCGCCCTTGATGCCACCGGTTTTAGCACGCGAAACATAGCAGGTCACGCCCTTCACTTTTGGATCATCATAAGCTTCCACAACGATTTTATGATCCGGACCAATCAAAATAAAAGCGGTATCAACACTGCCTACCTTTTGTGCTTGCGCATTGATCCCGAATAAGCCACAGCTCATAAACATCATCACGCCAATCAATTTTTGTAGTCGCATGTCTATTATCCTTTAAGACAAAATACTGGGTTTAAAAAGCAGCATAGCTTACTTTGGTACATAAGGCTTAACATCGGTCAAATCGTCGCCGTTTTTCCTATTTTGCTTTGTGCTAGAATGCCAGCCTATGCATAAGTCTTCCTTCTTCCGATTAACGCGCCGTATGGTCCTCGCCGTACTCTTCCTTTATGGGATGGTACTGGGTGTCGCCACTGCTGCGCCGATGATCAATGCAGGCAAGGGAGAAGGCGTGACCATGCTGTGTACCAGCACCGGCATCAAATTTATTAACGCCTCAGGCAAAATCATTGATGGCAAACCAATGACGCATACTCTGGACTGCTCCTTCTGTATGCCGACGGCTATCACGCCTGATTTACCCCCGCACGATGTCGTACCCATCGTCCACACTCTGGCCTACGCCACCCAAAGTATTCCCGCTGCCCGCTTAGCAGCAATCGTTTCTGCACCACTTCCCCCGCGCGGCCCACCCGCTCTCATTGCAATCTAAACTGCCTCGCTTCAAGTTTCTTGACTGAGTCGGGCGATTCGTTTTTCTCTGCTTGCTATCGTTAGCGCCCGTAATGCGTGCAATTCCATGCGCCAATCATTGCTTTGGTCATGCCACCCACACATCGAGCTCTTCGATTCGTTCCAGCAGAGTTTTATCAGCATCAAACAAAAACCATGAGCTATCTCTCGCCATTCTGTAAGCCATGGCGTGACCCGCGTGTACTGACACCGAGCTCTGTTTGCAATGAGAACAATATGAAATCTTCTACACCTACTATTTTTCGCCGCAGTGTTTTAATCATCGCTTTGTCCGCAGCCTTCCCCGCTTTTGCCGACGACAACAATAACAATAATGGTAATGAGCAAGATGCACAGAAAGCCAAAGCAGAACGTGTGGTAATCAAAGGCGACAAGCCGACCACCCTGCCAACTGAAATTCCAACCACGATCGAAGGCATCAATGCCAAAGCGATCGAAACTACTATCAATGCCCTCGATGCTGAAGACGCATTGAAATACTTACCAAGCTTGTTGGTCCGTAAGCGCTACGACGGCGACTACAACCATGCGGTCTTAGCGACCCGCGCATCTGGCACTGGCAATAGCGCCCGCTCCATGGTCTATGCGGATGGCATTTTGCTCTCCAACTTGCTCGGCAATGGTGCCAGCTTCACGCCGCGTTGGGGCTTAGTCACTCCCGAAGAAATTCAGAGGGTTGATGTTTTGTATGGTCCCTTCTCTGCCGCCTATGCAGGTAACTCGGTTGGCGCCGTGGTCGACTATGTGACGCGTATGCCAGAGAAATTTGAAGCGCATATCAAACTCGCGGGCTTTACTGAAAACTTCAATGAAGTCGCAACTGACAAACGCTATAGCGGTCATCAATTGAGCGCTAGCCTCGGTAACAAGCAAGGCGCGTTCTCTTGGTGGGTGAACCTGAATCGCATGGACAGTGACAGCCATCCTTTGGTCTTCACGAATAAGCTGCTCACTGCAGGCACGGTCAGCACGGCAGGCAAACCCGTCACCGGCGCCGTAGCGGGCCGCAATCCACAAGGCCTTGATTGGTGGTTGATCGGCGCAACGACCCAATATCACACGATCCAAGATCACGCCAAAATCAAACTCGCCTACGAAATTACGCCGACTATCAAAGCCAGCTATACCTATGGCGTGTGGCGCAATGATATGAACAGCGGCGCTGAAAGCTATTTGCGCGATGCGAATGGCGCTACCGTGTATAGCGGTGACGTCAACATCTCTGGTCGTAAATTCACGATTAACCCGACTGATATCGCCAACAGCAAAAACGACTTACAACACGTCACCCATGGCTTGAGCGTGAAGAGCAATACCAAAGGCGCATTCGATTGGGAAGTCGCTGGCAGCATCTACGACTACCAAAAAGACATCGCCCGTGCACCGACCGTCGCCATTCCAACTGCGGACACCGGCGGCGCTGGACGTATCACCGATGGTAGCGGCACCGGCTGGAACACTTTGGCGTTGAAAGGCATTTGGCGTCCGAACACCGAACACACAGCCGAATTCGGTTATCAACGCGAAGCCTACAAACTGCGTACCTTGGTATCAAACACCACGGATTGGATCTTTGGCGCACCGACCACGCGCTTCTCCGCTTTCCAAGGTAATTCTGAGCTCTCGAGCTTTTACGCACAAGACGCATGGCGCATCAATCCAGAATGGAAAACCATCATCGGTGGTCGTTTCGAAAAATGGTCAGCACATGATGGCGCATTGTCTAACGCCACCACCACTTTGCCATTCGTTAAACGTGATGAGAACTACTTCTCACCGAAAGCGGCCCTCGCCTATCGCGCCAATGATGACTTGACGCTGAAAGCCTCAATTGGCCGTGCAGTGCGCAATCCAACCGTTTCTGAACTGTATCAAGGCACGGTCTCGACACAGACCATCGTCAACAACGATCCTAACTTGAAGGCAGAAAAGTCTTGGACTAGCGAATGGAGTGCTGAACAGTCCCTGCACAATGGCAAAGGCTTGTTGCGCACCACCTTCTTCCACGAAGACACCAGCGACGCTTTGTATTCGCAAACCAATACTTTGGTGACACCGAATATCACCAATATCCAAAACGTCGATAAGATTCGCACCAATGGTTTAGAGATCGCCTTTCAAGACGGTGATGTATTCATCTCGGGCCTCGATATCGCTTCCAGCCTGACTTACGCTGATTCCATCATCACCAAGAACGACAAGTTCAAAGCCAGCGTCGGCAAATGGCAGCCACGTGTACCGAAATGGCGTGCGAACTTCGTCGCCACCTATCGTAGCGATGAAAAATTGTCAACCACATTGGGCATTCGCTACAGCGGTCGCCAATACGGTTCGCTCGACAATAGCGATGTCAACGCTTTCACCTACCTCGGCTTCTCCAGCTTCTTGGTAGCGGATCTCCGCGTACGCTATAAGATTGATAAACAATGGACCGCGGCATTTGGCATTGATAATCTCAACAACAAAAAGTACTGGGCTTTCCACCCTTACACGCAACGTAGTTTGGTTGCTGAGTTGAAGTTCGACTATTGATTTGAACAGCCAACAATCGAGTGAAGGGCAAATCGTGCTATGCAAAAAAATGGTGCGATTTGCTTTTCGATCCACGATGCAGTGCAAGTGTTCTACAGCACTGAAAGGGGAAGTCATGAATGCAAACCATCAGCTTCAGAATCCACGCTTCAGGCGAGTGATTCTCACAGTCGCGTCCTTTTTAATGCTGAGTATTACGGCCTGCAACAAGCTACCACCAACTTATAACAGCATCGACATCACTGGTGCTGAAGCCTATCGCGGATTTCAACTGCAAGATAGCCAAGGCAAAGTGCGTAGCCTCAAGGATTTCTCTGGCAAGTATGTCTTAGTCTTCTTCGGCTTCACGCAATGCCCTGCCATTTGCCCAACCGCCTTGGCGCGGGCAGCGGCACTGAAACAGCAACTCGGGAAAGATGCTGACAAACTGCAAGTTATTTTCATCAGCATCGACCCTGAGCGCGATACGCCAGAGCTCATGGCAGCTTACACGCAAGCCTTCGACCCTAGTTTTATCGGCCTGCGTGGCAGCGTACAGGAAACCAAAATCGTTGCCGACGAATTCAAAGTGTTTTATGCCAAAGTCAAAACCGGCAGCGACTACACCATGGACCATTCGACCCTGAGCTATTTGTTCGACCCTAAAGGCAACATTCGTTTGGCGATGCGGCATGAACATACGGCGCAGCAATACCTCGAAGACATCCGCAAACTGATGGCGGAGTGACCGCCTCAATTAAGAAATCAAAACCATAGATCAGATAGTTCCACTACTTAACGAACCTTTTAGGAGCACATCATGAAATCACCTACATCAATTCGCAACAGCGTTTTAAGCATCAGCCTGGCGATCCTCGGCTTGACCGTCAGCGCCGCCAGCTTCGCACAAGTAAAGGTCAACGATGCATGGGTACGCGCGACAGTTGGCCCACAAAAAGTGACTGGCGCTTTCATGCAAATCACATCCAGCAGCGATAGCAAACTCGTGTCGGCACAGGCCGATGTGGCAGGTCGCGTCGAAATTCACACCATGGAAATGGACAAAGACGTCATGAAAATGCGTGAAATACCTAGCCTTGATTTACCAGCAAATAAAACCGTAGAGCTCAAGCCAGGTAGCTTTCACATCATGCTGTTTGATCTGAAGAACCCAGTCAAAGACGGTGATGTGGTCGACCTCAGCCTGATCGTCGAAAACAAAGACAAAAAACGCGAAACCATCAAGGTCAAAGCCGTCGCTAAAGCGATGAACAAAGCAGCGCCAAATGCGCATGGCGATCACAAAATGTGAGGCACACATCATGCGAATCAGTCATAACTATTTCCGCTCCATCGCCACAAGTTTCTCGGTAGCAGCGATCGTCTCTTTGTCGATTTGGCACGCGTTCAATTTCTACTACCAACGCATCAACGAGCCCCGTCCGCGCGTAGAAACGGTCAAGATTGAGCTGGTCGCTATCAATGCCAATGCGAACACAAACTCTCCTTCCCAAACTCGTTCGAAAGGGACTCAACCATGAACAAAACGATTTCTAGCTTAGGCGCTGCGCTAATACTCGCGGCATTTAGTGCGCAGGCCAAGGCTCATGTCGGTCTCGAGCAGACCAAAGCGCAAGCAGGCAGCTATCACAAACTCACATTCAAGGTCGGCCACGGCTGTGATGGTAGTGCCACGCACACCATCAAAGTCGAATTGCCTGAGGGCGCGATGGGTGGCAAACCCATGCCCAAAGCCGGATGGCAATTGAGCACCACAAGCGCGGCTTTGAGTAATCCCTACACTTCCCACGGCAAAAAAATCGATAGCTACGTTCGTGAGGTGACCTGGAGCGGCGGTAATTTGCCGGACGCCTACTACGACGAGTTTTCGATTCAAGTCAAACTCACTGACACGCCAGGCAAGCTCTATTTCAAAGTCACGCAATTGTGCGAAAAAGGACGTTGGGACTGGGTAGAAATCCCAGCCGAAGGGCAAACACGCTCTAGCCTACGCGCTCCGGCACCTGTACTGGAAGTTGAAGCCAAACCTAGCGCTGAACATCAGCACTGAACTCGCCACAACTACACCTACCGACTTAACACCCATCCAAATCGCGCCATGTTCAAGCATGGTGCGACTCTCCCTGCATCCTGATCCAAATCAAGAGTTCACTCTTACCTTTCGATTACTCTGGCACACCGTTATATACTGGGGTATATTACGCATAATTCACCTTGAAAATGATTCTCATTGCAGGAACCAGCTTACTATGCGCGCCACCTCGTCACGCCAACTTCTTCTGAGTCTAAGCTTAGGATTTGCCTTTTTAGCTTTCGCTTGTACGAGCAAACTGAGCCATGCAAGCGAGCTTCAAGTCTCGGCTGCCTCAAGCCTGAGCAATGCGTTCAAAGACATCGCCCAACGCTACGAACAACTCAACCCTGCCACCAAAATTCAACTCAATTTTGGTGCATCAGGCGCATTGCTGCAGCAATTGGCAAAAGGTGCACCGATCGATGTTTTAGCGACCGCCGATCAAGAGACCATGGATGCGGCAACGAAGCAAGAACTAATCATTCAAGCCGAACGAAAGAACTTCATTCGTAACGCTCTCGTCGTCGTGCAAGCCAAGTCCTCGACAATTCCTTTGAATTCGCTCGAGGGGCTGACGCAATCAAGCATCAAGCGTATCGCGATTGGCAATCCTGCTAGCGTTCCCGCCGGGCGTTACGCCATGCATGCATTGACCCAAGCCAAGTTGGATGCGACCCTCGCGCCAAAATTTATCAACACACTCAACGTCAGACAAGCGCTCGACTACGTGGCTCGCGAAGAAGTCGAAGCCGGCTTTGTTTACGCCAGCGATGCCGCCATCATGAGCGACAAAGTGAAGGTCAGCTTTATGGTGCCTTTGAGCGAAGACTTGCTCTACCCGGTCGCCATCAGCAAAGAGCTACAAAAAGATGCCAACAAACTCAAAGAAGCCAAAAGCTTTGTGCAATTTTTACTGTCGGCTGAGGCACAAGCAATCTTGCTGAAATACGGCTTCAAGAAAATTTAGTCCCACAAAGAAACAGAAACCTACCTATGGAACTAGCCTGGACTGCGCTCCTTCTCTCACTCAAAGTCGCTGGCTTCGCGACCTTGATCAATCTCGTTCTAGGCGTCGCCATCGCCTACCTGTTTGCTCGCAAACGTTTTTGGGGGCGCGAGGTGCTCGATAGTTTTCTAAGTTTGCCGATGGTGATGCCACCGACGGTATTGGGCTATTACTTGCTGGTGTTACTTGGTAAGAAATCGGCATTTGGTCAATTCCTCTACAATCAATTCGGCATACAATTGGTTTTCACCTGGCAAGCCGCGACCATTGCCGCGGCCATCGTCGCCCTGCCTTTGGTCTACAAACCGGCGCGCAGTGCCTTTGAAAGCTTCGACCCACAGCTCGAACAAGCGGCGCGCACACTCGGGCTTTCAAATGCGGCGATTTTCTTTCGCGTCAGTTTCCCGCTGGCTTGGCGCGGCATCCTCGGCGGTCTCTTACTCGGATTTGCACGCGCGCTCGGCGAATTTGGCGCCACGCTGATGGTGGCCGGTAGCATTCCTGGTAAAACGCAAACGCTGTCGATCGCGATCTATGAAGCCGTACAAGCAGGTGACGATACCTTGGCGAACACCATGGTCGTGATGGCATCGCTCGTCTGCATTGTGATCCTGCTCGTCTCGAACAAAATCGCGCCGCACTATCGGACGTCGACGGGAGTGGCGAGATGAACAAAATGATTTTCGATTTCCATTTTCAAAAACAGTTTGCCAGCACTTCGAGTGAGGCATTTTCGCTCGACATCAAAGTGCAATGCGATCAAAAACGGATGGTCTTGTTTGGCCCTTCTGGCGCGGGCAAAAGTTTGTGCTTACAAGCGATCGCCGGCCTCATTGACGTCGACCGCGGGCATCTACGCTTTGAAGGTGAAACTTTGTTTAGTGGTGACAACGCTGGTACCAAGAACGCCAGCATCAACCTCACGCCACAAGCGCGACGATTTGGTTATGTGTTCCAAGACTACGCCCTCTTCCCGCATCTCAACGTCACGCAGAATATCGCTTTCGGACTCCAGCAAGGCTTGCGTAATCCTGCAAAAGCAGAACGCAACGAAGCCATCGAACGGTGTCTGCAACAGTTTGAACTCACAGCCGTGGCGCGCCATCTTCCGCATCAACTATCAGGTGGACAGAAACAACGCGTGGCCATGGCGCGCGCTTTGATCACCAAACCACGCGCCCTCTTCGAACCGCTCGACCAGAAGCTC
>CAYWNE010000088.1:0-15756 GCA_964459555.1 uncultured Burkholderiaceae bacterium
GCCCATATACCGCTCCTCGATTCTGTGGGGAAAGATGAGACTCGTTTGCCAATCGACGCCCGAGTCTTAGGTGAGCAAGTATTGCCGAAGATAGGCATTTCGACAAGAGGAAAATCGTGCCTCAGCCATCGAACTTAATCGAGGAAATCAGCATACTCTTTCTGGATATAGCCCTTGAGGTTTGTCCACGGTAATTGCACTTGTGTTTTATCCGCGATTTGCACTTCAACGCGTTGATAGAACTGGCCTGCCTTATCGCCACTCTCGACGATCAAAGGGATCTGCTTCTTGCTATGCCACAATACTTTTTGAAAGATGCCGTTCTTTTCGCGTTCATACCACACTGCATCCTCCATATTGGATTTGATGCTACTGAGCTTCATCTCTTTCAACATCGCGGGATCAAGCAAGTAGTAGGTGTTATTCCACGAGCCATCAAAATTAACGTTGTTATATTCGGCAGACGGAACGCTGACACGCATTTTTTCTTGCGCATCGATAAATTCAATTTCTGTTTTACCTGCGACCAATTGGATATGGCGTGGAATTAGAACTGGATTGAAGTGCTTATGTTCGGTCAATGATTGCGCTGCCTTAGGATTGCTGACTTTCTTAACTTCGACTTTGTGATCATGCGCTTCATGAGCGGCTGACTTATTGGCGACCACGCGTTCCAACCACACATGCGCTTGGCGACGCAGCATCTTGTCTTGATAACGCGCTTCGCGTGTGACGCCTTCAGCGGTCACGACTTTACTGTAATAGCTAATGCGCAGGTCGAGATCTGGAGCGCTGTTGGTGGAATTGCCGGCACTATTTCCTGCCACAGCTTGTGCACCTGTAAGGACCGACATCATCAATGCCAAGCACTGCACTTTTACTAAACGACTTACATTCATCATGGACTCATTCAAGAGGAAGCCGATGTCATGCAATGCATCACATCGGCCATGTCTTACTCAATGTATTTGACTACAGATTCGATACTTAGAAACCGAAGGCTGTTTTCAACAAAGAAAACACTTTGGTGTTATCGATCGTGCCTTTGAATAACTTGGCGTTATTACCTGTAGCGAACAACTTCACGTCGCCACCGCCATGTGTTTCGCTCGACAAACGCACGCCCGTTTCTTGCAGATAGTTATCCGCCAACACAGTTGTACTATCAAGGCTGGCACGAATGTTAGGACGGTTCGGACCATTACCAAACACTAACGTGGTGTAAGTATTGCCGTCGGCATCTTTAGAAGGCAGGCCTGTCTTGTAATCACGATTGATGTCGAGGATAGGATTGCCGCGTTTGCCGTAGCCGTTGAAGGCTAAAGTGTGATCATGGTCTGCGGTGACAACGATCAAAGTATTCGCCAAAGTTGGGTCCGTCAATTTTGCTTTGTCCAAAGCCGCTTTGATTGCATCGTCAAATGCAATCGTATCGGCCAAGGCACGTTTTGCATTAGTGCCGTGCAAAGCGTGATCGATACGACCACCCTCGACCATCAAGAAATAACCATTAGCGTTTTGAGACAAAATATCCATCGCTTTAACGGTCATCTCGGCCAAGCTTGGCTGGTTCGCGCCTTCGCCAACTGGTGGATTTGCGGTGCGATCAAGTTCATATTCCAAGTGACTCTTGCTGCTGAAAAGGCCGATGAATTTCTTGCCGTTTGGTGCTGCTGCCATTTCTGCTTTCGTAGCGGCAACGGTGTAACCTTTGGCGGCCAATTCGGCTAACAAATCACGACCATCAGCACGACCTGTTTTATTCGTCGTCGCGTTAAATGGTGTGAAGTGATTGCGACCGCCACCCATCAAGACATCCACGCCATCACCAAGCGCAGTGTTATAACCAGCACCGCCTGGAACCGCTTGCGCGGCGATATGGTAAGCCGCATTGCGATTACAGATATGCGAGTAGGTCGCGGCTGGTGTGGCGTGTGTCAATTCAGTGGTCGTGATCGCACCAACTGCTTTGCCTTTTGCTTTGGCCAATTCCAAGATAGTTGGAACGGAAGTGCCATTGCCAGTCGCTGCACAGTTATTGACACCGAGGTTTCCGTTAGCATCTTTGCCTGGTGGCGTCGCAATCGTATCGGAGCTCATCGACAAGACTTCATTGTTCATTTTGACGCCCGTCATATAGGCGGCCATCGATGGCGCACTATCTGTCGTTTGCGCGTCATAAGAATAAGTCTTGATACGCGCTGTGCGTTCTAGCTTATCCATCGTCAAGCTGCCATCTTCGCCATATTTGTAGATGCGCGACGCTGTGATCGTTGATGGCCCCATGCCATCGCCAAGGAAGAAGATGACATTTTTTGCAGTACCTTGCGCTTGCGCCATGCCGCTTACAAAAGCGCTGGCAATCACTGCTGCTAAGAGAATACGTTTCATATTTAATCCGTCTTGATTCGTTATGTAGGGGAACTTTGGTGTGCGCGATCTGCTTACAGACCCACTGCGGCTTTTACCAAGCTATACACTTTGGTGTTATCGATCGTGCCCATGAAGGTGTCAGCACCTTTACCGATCGCACCGAGGAAGACGTCGGTACCACCGTGTGTTTCGCTACCAGCGCCAACCCGAATCACTGCTTCTTGGTGATAGGTATTGGCGCTCGTCATGGTTTCATCGAAACCGACCAAGATAGAACGTGGTCCTTGCGTGCGGTTTTCACCATTACCAAAACCGATGATGGAGTAAGGCACGCCGTCCATATCTTTGTCTGGGGTGCCAGTGACATAGTTTTTCACGACACCGAGAACGCCAGGATTCGTGCTTGAAGTCTTACCTGTGCGTTTTGCGTAACCATTCAAGACCAGAGTGTGATCATGATCCGCTGTGACGACGATCAAAGTATTTTTCAAATCAGGATCAGCAAGCTTTGCTTTAGCGATCGCTGCTTTGATGGCGTTGTCGAAGGCCACCATATCTTGCAAGGCTTTCTTCGCGGTTGTTTCGTGCAAGGCATGATCGATACGACCGCCTTCAACCATCAAGAAATAGCCTTTGCTATTTTTCGACAACGCTTCCATCGCCTTGGTCGTCATCTCTGCCAAGCTTGGCTCTTTGCTTGGATCGCGATCTAAGTCGTAGCTCATGTGGCTGGATGTGAACAAGCCAAACAAACGATCCGTTTTGCTCGCATCAACCGCAGCCAACTCCGCTTGCGTGCTAGCGTAGGTGTAGTTTTTCGCTTTCATTTCAGCGACCAAGTCACGGCCGTCTGCACGTTTGCCGCCATCTTTGAATGGAATGAAGAATTGTTTGCCGCCACCGAGCAAGACGTCCAAACCCGTCGTTCCCAAAGCAGCGTTATAACCTCCTCCACCCGGCACCGCTGCTGCAGCGATGTCGTTCTCTAAATCGCGATGGCAGATGTGCGAGTAAGTTGCAGCTGGCGTCGCATGCGTGACGCGAGTCGTCGTTACCACGCCTGCAGACAAGCCTTTTGCTTTTGCAGCTTCCAACAATGTCGGAGCAGCAGTGCCATTGTTCGTGCCACAATTGTTCGCGAGTTTATTGCCATTCGCATCAACACCTGGGTCTTTCGCAATCGTGTCAGACGACATCGAGATGACTTCATTATTCATCTTAACGCCTGTCATGTAGGCAGCCATCGATGGCGCACTATCGGTCACTTGAGCGTCATTGGAGAAGGTTTTAACGAAGGCTGTTTCAGGCAAGGTATCGACGGTCAATTCGCCATCTTCACCAACGGCATAGATACGGGCGGCGGTCATGGTGGTCATGCCCATGCCATCGCCCAAGAAGAAGATAACATTCTTAGGAGGATCGACTGGTGTCACCGCTGGAGTGTCGGCAACCTTGTCACTTTTTCCACATCCTACCAGTGCCAATCCGACGGCGGCAGCCATGACTGCTAGTAGGAGCTTATCGCGTTTATTTGTTTTCATTTGTTTCATTCCTGGTGGACTAAAAGCCGAGAATGTAACCAAACGATGTGACATAAATGTGACGCTTCAAAGCCCCTTTAAAAAATAGAAGAAACTTTCTAAGTTCTAGATACCACTTCGATTTTTTGTTATTCGCGCGCGAACTTCGTTCATTTTCACCTAAGATACCAGTTCCGTCTTTTTACATGTAAAATGTCCCACAGGTGTAAAAGTTTTTGCAATAAAAACAATCTGTTTTGTTTGTCATTGCTGAAAAAACATCGTTATGTTAAGGTTGATGTTGCCAAGAAATAATATCCAGAAAACATCAAGATGTGCGTTCATTTGCGACAAAGAAGCGTGAATCACGCCATCTCAAGTAACTATGGCAAGCTGCCCTAAATGACATAGAACATGGGCATTCTTTAGATCTGACAATTCAATAAAAAAATGAGACAAATCCAAAGTCCGGCCCGGGGGGGGTCTATTAACGAAAGGATAGGTCGCGTCTATAGCTCACTGTCAAAGTATCACAAAAAGACAGTCGACTATGTCGTCGCCAATGCTTTTCGCGCTGCAACAATGTCCATCGATGAACTCGCGCATGCGGTAGGCATCTCTAATGCCACCGCAAACCGCTTCGCGCGCGCATTAGGCTTCGATGGCTATCCACAATTTCGTGCAGAACTCGTGCATGGGTTCGAGTCGATGATGGCACCAGCTGAAAAGCTGGAATTCGCGCCAGATCGACCGCCAACCTGTGCCGATATTTTTGCGCGATGTATCGAGGAAGGTGTCAGCAATCTCGAAGCCACACGTCGCATTTTGAATCCTGAAAATTGCGAGCGCGCAGTGAAGATGATTTTGAATGCGGAACGCATTTTCATCATCGGCTATGGTGCCAGTTCTTTCCTTGGTGGATTGATGGGGCATGCTCTTGCGCCTTTATGTAAGAGCGTGCATTACAACTTGGGCTCAGGTGGTGCCGGTCATATCGCGAGCCAGTTGTTTAAATACACGGAGAACGATCTAGTCATCGGCATCTCGTTCCCGCAATACGCCAGCGATACCATCACACTTCTACGTCAAGTAAGAGAGAATCATGTGCCAATTATCGCGTTGACCGATGTACCAAGTTCGCCCGTTGCACAATTAGCGAATTTAACTTTGTATGGGCAAACGCAAAGTTCAAGTGCAGCGAGTTCTGATGGTGCAGCTTTGTGTCTGATCGAAGCTCTGTGTAACGCAGTCGCCTATCAGACCAAACTTGCCACTGAAGAGCGCAGCGAGATGGATCAGTTCTTGATGCCGTGGGTCCACCACAATCAACAACTGCTCAATCGCCGTTCATAATCCCAGCTCGTCCGTGCTTCGCGTAGTTTTGATGTAGATCATTAAGTGTTTTTCACAAACCGCTTATGATCTACTCACAAACTACTACTAAGGAGCACTCATGCAAGTTGAACATCATCCACTCGCTGCTGAATTTCCAGAATTCAAAGAAAAGATTCATGCATTGAAAATGACCAATGCACATTTCGCCAAATTGTTCGACGAATACCACGACGCTGACAAGGCTGTTCTTCGCGCAGAAAATGGCGTTGAACATCTAGCCGATGCAGCCTTGGAAAATTTGAAAAAAATTCGTATTAATTTGAAAGATCAGCTCTTCCAGATCTTACAAACAGCGAGTGCGTAAACACAACCTTGTCGAGCCGCACGCTACGCTCGAAGATTGAGATTCGGCATCAAAAAAGGTGAGATTCTTAGAATCTCACCTTTTGTTTTTTCACGCTCAGATTTTCAAGAATACAAGCTCACGGTCACTTCGTTGCTTGAGTTGCAACACAGAACCGATGCGGTCGACCTAACTTCGAACCCGCTTCTCGCGGAACACCGACTTATCGAGATAAAAATCAGCGTCTTGATGCGCAACCCAATTCGGCACACCCGCAACCGGTAGCGGTGTATAGTCCGCCGTCGTCAAACTATGTTCACGTAATTGCTGACTGACTTTTTCGTCCAGCCAGCGAGCCTGCTCTTGCCTTTTCCATTCAAAATATTCTGATGGGACCCACACAACCCAACTATGAGCGGTGATACCTTTATAGGGCTGCACCAACTTTTCCATCAATGCATGGCCAAAAGTCCAGACCTGAACCTTTTCTTGAAACTGCTTGGCTCGCCAGTGTAAAGCTTCAAGCCATTGATGCTGTTGCAGGAGTTCAAGCATCTCATGTCCACTGAGAGAGTCTTCCAACACTAACAGGGCCGCATTCTCATCGAAGATCGTGGCCGCATCACGAGCAGGGCCACGCGACTTGCCGATGCCGAGCAAATCGATTTGCGCCGCTTGCAAGGCGTTCAATTGTCGTTTAATTTTAGGAAAACTCAACCAGACCAGCGCGTTGAAAAAGTCGTGCAGATTTTCGCGGGTTGGCACGCCACCAGTAGCACCAATGTGCGCCTCATAAGCCATACCTTCCGGTAAAGCCTCTTGTGGAATGAAGTGCAAAGGGAGGTCACGAAAGTTCCGCAAACCCCGAGCGTTGGCTTCTTGATTCAATGCATCCCGCCACGCTGGTGCAGCAATCACGGCTTGGGCAGCCTCAAAGACGGAGGCGTACCAAGCCCGAGTCCAATCGATATCGGCGAAAAAACGACTCATTACACTGGCCTACCCTATGGATTTCTGATCGCTAACTCACTCTATATTCAAACCTTAGGCAGTCACTTTCCATTGCATCGCTTCACCAGCATTGAGCGGCACTAAACTGCCATCGAGGTAAGTCAGTTCGTTAGGAATAGTCCAAGTTTCGCGCTTCAATTGCAGACGGCCTGCATTGCGTGGCAAACGATAGAAATCAGGGCCGTGGAAACTCGCAAAACCTTCTAACTTATCCAGAGCGCCAACTTGATCAAAGGCTTGCGCATATAGCTCCATCGCGTGCATCGCAGTGTAACAACCTGCGCAACCACAAGCATGCTCTTTCAAACCTTTGGCGTGTGGTGCTGAATCCGTCCCGAGGAAGAAACGTGAACTACCCGAGGTCGCTGCTTTGACTAAAGCTTGGCGATGCGTCTCGCGTTTCAGAACGGGTAAACAATAATAATGCGGACGAATACCACCTTTGAAAATTTCATTGCGGTTGTACAGTAAATGATGTGCCGTAATCGTCGCAGCAATCGGTCCTTCTGCCTCGGCTACATACGCCGCGGCATCAGCCGTTGTGATATGTTCGAACACGACACGCAACTCTGGCATATCAGCGCGCAAAGGTTTCATCACCGTATCAATGAACACCGCTTCGCGATCAAACAGATCGATTTCTGGACTGGTCACTTCACCGTGTACCAAAAATGGCATGCCGACTTCTTGCATCACTTCCAGCGTTTTATAGCATTTACGCAGATCGGTTACACCGGCATCAGAATTCGTGGTTGCGCCCGCTGGATACAATTTCACCGCATGCACAAAGCCGCTATCTTTGGCACGACGAATTTCGTCCGGCGGCGTGTTATCGGTCAAATACAAAGTCATCAAGGGTTCAAACTGCATACCCTCTGGCAGCGCGGCCATGATACGTTGGCGATATGCGGCTGCTTGCTCTGTCGTCGTCACAGGCGGCTTGAGATTCGGCATCACGATCGCCCGCGCGAATTGTGCTGCGGTGTGCGGCAAAACCGTTTTCAAGGCATCGCCGTCACGCAAATGCAAATGCCAGTCGTCTGGGCGGGTAATCGTTAATTCTTGGATAGCTGAGTTCATGGTCTTCAGGATTCAGGTCGACTTTGCTATTTTTGCAAAGCGAATAGGAAGGAAAAGCCGTATTTTACCGCGTTTTAGCGGCCTTCGAACGCGCTTTACCTCCTGTGATTGGCCGAAATGAATTCCAAACCCTCAATCCGAAAACTGCCAAACCAGTGACGACTGATGGCGGAATCGCAGTGAACCTTACCCTTCTCGAAGGCAAGAACAAAAAATGCCTTTAGGCGATTGCAAAACAAGGATGGGGTATCGCCTGTCGCACGATATGCCGAGCTCGATGGAGAATCACCATCAAATTATTCCGAGTCAAAGACAGTTCTTCACAGATCTCATCCGTTTCGTAACCCCAGCCATCAAACAAGGTCAAAACACGAGCACTGCGTTCAGGCAGTTTATGAAGAGCTCGCTCCAAGTCATTCATGGTGCGTTTCTGCTCAAGTATCACTTCAGGATCACCCCCATAATTGAGTTCATCACTATCGACAGCGTAAAGCAATTGTTCCAACTGCTCTTCGTCCGCACAATAATCATATGGGTTGTCACACGGATCACGCGGCTTAAGAGATCGCCTCTCGTAACGAAAGTGATCGAACAACTTGTACTTCAATATACCAATGACATAGGTCGAAAAGCTGGACAATCCTGAGTATCGCCTTGGACTTTCCAGTACCGCCAATAAGGCCTCTTGCACTAGGTCTTCTGCGACCGCGAGATTATGAATCTTCTGCATTGCGAAGCGCAGCAACTGTGGCCGCAAGGCGCACAATTGCGCTTCGATTGAAGATGACTCAATTATTTTTTCGGTAAAGTCTATATTCATCATTTTTTATCCGCACACGAACTCACTCCGACTCCGCCAGCAAGAACTTATCTCTAGCATTGGCGGAGTAGTGAAGTTGGCTGTTGGTCTTTACACGCAAGATCCGCCCTGAGTATTCCTGCTTACTTACTCACGATAGGTCTTTGCATAGGCGCGAGCTTGGCCACTAAGCGATTGGCGACACTTGAAGCCACATTGTTTTTTTCCATCGCCATTTGCAAGTCTTCTGCGACTGCATTGAATTGGGCGTTACCGATTTTCATGCCTTCGTGGGCCTCGTACATATCCTTACCGGTGTAACGGCAAGGGCCACCCGCCAATTCGCAGAACTGATTGGTGAGGTGCTCGCTGAATTCTTCTTTCTTCACCTTGGTAAAGAACTGTTTGATACGCACATCGTCCAATAACATCGGCACAAAGTCAGCGACGATTTTGGCGATGCCTTCACGCTGTCCGAGATCTTGATACAAGCTATCGTCTTTCTTCATCTCCTGAGCGAATGCCGATGTCGCACCTGATAAGGCCAACACCAAAAATGAAATCATTAGGAAGAGACGTGTGCGCAATGCAGTGTGTTTGAATGGAGTTTGCATAATGAGAACCTTCTATAAATGGGTTAAGAGCAGTCTTGGAACAATCTTAGAAACCAGCTTGCAATGACAAATACCAGCCACGCTGCGTTTTAGGATTGAAGACTGTGATGTCACCGAGCTGAGCATAGGCAGCTGTGACTGAGAAATTTTTGGTAGGGAAATAGGCGACAAAGATATCGGAGTAATCTTTTTCTTTATCGACACCGAGATTCCGTGGCTTCATACGGTATTCCGCACCAACCACGAGCTTACGATTAACAAGGTAAGCAATCGAGCCTTCTAACTGCGGCTGATATTTGTTTTCGAGATCGCCACCAAATCCGAGCAAACCCATTTGATTGGCTTTGGTCATGCGCAAAGTGCCATTGACCAGCAGGCTCTGTGCTAAATAAATCTTGGTCGCGGACACATAGAAATCCGTACCCTTATCGTCTTTGGCACCGAGCTGTTTGACATTGGTGATCCCCAAGGCGCCGAGGCCGCCAATACTGGCGTCGCGCTTATACTGCGCGCCGACAGCGATTTGTGGCATCCAACCAGTTTGATCATACACGGCCTCACCTGCAAGGCGATATTTCACGCCGAAGATGTCTTGCTTCAAATTGAGCATATTGAGTGGTGCCAAGCTGCCTGTGAATTCCTGTTTTGCGAAAGAGAATTCGAATTCATCAGCGATGCCGACCGCTACACCATAGGTCTTCAAGCGATAGTCTTGAGTGCTGACTTGGGTATAGTGGGCGTTGGCGCCATAACTATCTTTGCTGCCGTAACCAGTGATCAAAGCCCAAGGTGTGAGACCACCACCGCCAGCGCCTTCGACTTGGCTAACGCCACCCGTCGCGTTCAACTTACCCATGTCTGGTAGAGAGGAATCTTGCGCCGACGCGGACTGCGTCAGCATCATCACGCCGACAAGACCAGCGACGACGAGGCCATTCTTTTTTGTGTAAATTTGCATAAGTACTCCAAAGTCAGATGCTTTTGAAAGCCGCAGTTCGCCATGGCATCTTTGTTAAAAGACCACAAGCAGATTCAGTGTTGAGCTTGAATCTGCTTGCCCTTGGAGTCTTATACGAAGTGAAGTCCGAATCGGATTCACTTTTTTTGAAAATTTTTGAGAAAGTTCAAAAAATTAAATCTATTTACCAAAAAACATCACGGCTTACTTAAGTGAGTTTGAGCCAGTTCCCTTTAAACAAAATAGGACCGCTTGGTTTCTCAGGATTTCCAGAACCACCTTTTGGTTCCAAACTGATCGCCAATAAGTCGGGCGTATCCAGCTCGACTTCAGCAGGCAAACTGATTCTTAACACGCCTGCTTTTTCATCGGCTGCGAGCAAACCTAATGAGCGAATCTTGCCATTCTTCGCGATCGACCACAGCTCTAAGCTCTTATCTTTCGGCACATCTGCGAATGGCGATTTCACAAAGCGCAGCACAATTTGTTTGGCTTTCACATCGCTCGACACCACGGCTACTGCTTGCGCTTTTTCATCGGATAAAGTGGCTACATAATTATTCGCAAGGTTGCCGGTGTCTCGGTTGTTTTGCACCATCACCGCCAAGATCAGCACCGCTGCAGTGGCGATGGCACTAATGCTGCGCCACAGCCCTAGACTGTCGATGAATGTACGCAGAGCGCTACGCTGCACACGCACTGTTTGAATCCGTTGTGCAATTGCCTGCCAGACGGTATCTCGTACCGGACTGGCTTTCGCAAATTCGACCATAGGCATCAGTCTTCCCTCCCAATCACGCACTAGCTGCTGCAAATGGGCGTCGGTTTGCAACCACGTCTGAAAGCGGCGACGCGCTGCACCACGTAGTGTGCCCAATACATACTCGGCTGCCAGTTTTTCTTGTAAGCGTCGATTCTGTTGAATATTCATGTCGCGCTCCTCGTCGACAAACACAAACGCAATTGCTCAAGGCCACGACGTATCCACGTCTTCACGGTGCCGAGCGGTTGAGAAAGGTGATCCGCAACTTCACTGTAAGAAAGATCATGATAAAAAGCTAGCGCCATCGCTTGTCTATGCATGGCCACTAACTTCGACATACACAAGGCCAACGATTCGGCGTTCTGACTCAAATCCAGCGCATCCATGGGATTCGCCTCTTCGCTTTCCATGGCCGCGAGCAATTCGCTATCAAACAATTCGCCATCGAGCGCGACTTCGTAGACTTGGCCGCTATTAAGTTTACGCAGGAGATCGAAAGCTTTATTACGAACAATCGTAATCATCCACGTCATCGGTGCAGCCAAGCTCGTTTGATAACTGCCCGCATTATTCCAAATATTGACGAAGCTTTCCTGTAATACTTCTTCCGCGAGTTCACGGTTTTGCAAAACGCGCAAAACAAAGCCAAATAATTTAGGCGAGCAGCTTTCGTACAGCGTGCGAAAGGCTTTGGCATCCTTATTCGATACCGCTACAAGTAATAGATGCAGCTGCGCTGGATCTGAGGTTTTGATGGTTGTCACTGAATCTCCAATCAAGAAATTGACTTCGATTTCATGTAGCACGATTGAATGAATGTATCACTGCTTAACTAGATACAAAGAAAACTCCACACCATGCCGCAAGAAATCACCAGAAAAAAGGCGTTCAGTGAGTTATACGCAACAGGGTCTAAATCGGATTCAAACAATGAGGGGAAAGTGCGATTCGTGCGGCTGACGATGAGGTGATGGCTTTTTTTTAGAAGCCAGAGAGTGCGAGAACGAGCGGATAACCCATCCCCATCCCAGCCGTCCCCTTGAAGGGGAAGGAGCGGTGCTAGGTACTTTTTCGCTGTGTGGCTAGAAACAAAGTCGCTGGGCTCCTGCCTTCGCAGGAGCGACATGACTTAAAGGATACGGATCTGAAGCACAGCACCCAGAAATCGGACTTACATTGAGCCAAGAGAAATTCGATTATCGGGATGCTGTGCTAGGCCGCCTCTTCAAATGAGTCACAGCAATACACGAGTATTGCGAGGACAAGCAACAACGCACACTGTGGTGCTAGAGACAAAGCCACTGGGCTCCTGCCTTCGCAGGAGCGACATAACTTAAACGATGCGGATTTGAAGCAGAGCACCGGAGAATCGGCTGTAAATTGAGCCAAGAGAAATTCGATTATCGGGATGCTGTGCTAGGCGCTTCCCGCAGCAATACACGAGTATTGCGAGGACAAGCAACAACGCACAGCGCCCGAGAATCGGATTTACATTGAGCCAAGAGAAATTCGATTATCGGGATGCAGTTCAAGGCCGGGGAGACAAAAGCGGCGGAGCAATATGTCGATATTGCGAGCATTTGCAACGCCGAAATGCGCCCTACTCCACTGATTTCAGTGCTCTAAAGAAATTCGATTATCGGGATGCTGTGCTAGGCGCTTCCCGCAGCAATACACGAGTATTGCGAGGACAAGCAACAACGCACAGCGCCCGAGAATCGGATTTACCGAGAATCGGATTTATTATGGGTAGAGGCCACGCACTTCACGCGCTTGTAATACCCGCGTACAAGCAATAATAAACGCCGCAGTACGCAAAGACACATTCTTATCTTCAGTCACGTGCCACACTGAATTGAACGCTTCTTTCATGATGCGTGTAAGGCGATTATTGATTTCTTCTTCAGTCCAGAAATAGCTGGAGAAATCTTGTACCCATTCGAAGTAAGAAACGGTTACACCACCGGCATTGGCGATCACGTCTGGCACGACCAAGACACCGCGGTCACGCAAGATATCATCGGCTTCTGGTGTCGTAGGACCATTCGCGCCTTCGAGAATAATCTTGGCAGTGATGTGGTTAGCGTTGGCTTCGGTGATTTGTTGTTCCAATGCCGCTGGAATCAAGATGTCGCACTGTACTTTCCAGAAGTCTTCGTTTGGCAAGACGGCTTCTGCGCCTGGGAAACCCGCAACGCTACCGTTGGCTGCAACGTGGTCGAGCAACTTCGGCACATCGAGGCCGTTGGAGTGGAAAATCGTGCCGCCGTGGTCTTGCACAGCCACGACTTTGGAGCCTGCTTCTGCGAACAAGCGTGCAGCGATACCGCCGACGTTACCGAAACCTTGCACGGCAATTTTAGCGCCAGCAATCGTCACGCCTTTTTTCGCAGCGGCTTCGCAACCAACCACGAAGACGCCACGACCGGTCGCTTCACGGCGACCCAAGCTACCACCTAAAGAGATTGGCTTACCTGTCACCACACCAGTCGCAGTACGGCCTTCGTTCATGGAGTAGGTGTCCATCATCCACGCCATCGTTTGTTCGTTAGTGTTAACGTCTGGTGCTGGAATATCTTTGTCTGGGCCAATGATGATACCGATCTCAGAAGTGTAACGACGTGTCATACGCATCAATTCGCCGCGTGACAAGGTCTTAGGATCAACACGGATACCGCCTTTAGCTCCACCGTAAGGAACGTTGACTGCGGAGTTTTTGATCGTCATCCAAGCAGACAAAGCCATCACTTCAGACAAAGTCACGTCTTGGTGAAAACGCACGCCGCCCTTACCTGGGCCACGGGATGTATTGTGCTGTACGCGATAGCCTTCGAAGTGAGCGATGGTGCCGTCATCACGTTCGATAGGCACGTCGACCACCAGGATACGCTTAGGGCGCTTCAAAGTTTCAACCCAGCGTGACAAGCTACCGAGGTAAGGGGTTACACGATCAATTTGTTCCAGATACACATTCCATGGACCCGTCGCGTGTGGTGTAAGGTAGGACGGGATTTGGTGATTACTAGACATGGTCAGTCTCGCTTCTTTCTTTTCAAGAGGTTTCTTGGTGAGTATTTTTTGAGATGTCTTGCAGTCTTTTCATTCGCGCCACAAGCTCTCTTTATCAATTTTGTTTTCGCCAAACTGTGCGATGTGCACGATCCAGCAAAAGGCAGCGCATCTTAAGGCAAGTGGTATCGCCGCCTCCAATGCTTTGTTTGCATTTATCTATGCATCAAACGCATAGTTTCCAAAAATCAATGAAATAGGGCTTTTTTCGAGGGAGGAATGAGAGTCATGCCAAGCAAATGGCAAAAGTGCGCACGGCGTCTCGCAAACCTGCGCTGCTTGAGGTGGATCAAACTGGTATTGCTGGCGCCGCGAGGATAATACGCAGAGTCCCAAAACCACGCACAAAAAAACAGGCTGATCAGTCACCTGAAAAGCCTGTTCTTTATCAACACGGCGGGAATCCGCATTGCAGCGCTGTCTTTCAAGCGCCTGTCGATTTAATTTTTCGAATAAGGATCAACAACGACTTCCGCCTGCACCTTCGGAGGGTCTTCTTTCAAGATCGCCCACAGCGAGTAAGCACCAATCAAGGTACCCACTGGGAATCCGAACAAAGACAAAATATTTGAAATGATTAGCCATACTTTAGCGATCGAGGAACCACGCAAGTAACTGATACCCGCAATGATATTGATGATCGCAAACAAACCGAAAAACACAAAAATAAAACTGCCAAGAACGGCAAAAATTCCAGCTACTTTTGCATCGCCCGCAAGTGCAGCAACACCGCCCAAAAACAAGAACACTACCAGTACTAGTAACAGACTCAAGACACCGGTGACAATTGCCAACCAAGCTGCAACTTGCTTATGAATATCCATATCCATCCCCAATCAAATAAGAAAAAATCGAAGCTGCACTTTGGCAATCACAGGCCAAACATCATCGGTCACACCCCGAGCTTCGTCCGAAAACCACGAGCAGCATAATACGACTCAGCACCATTGTGGTAAACAAAAACCTGATCGTAACGGCGATCACAGAATAGCGCACCGCCGAGTTTGCGCACTGAATCGGGAGTCATGATCCAACTCGAAGTTTTCTTATCGAACTCGCCCAAAGTTTGTAGATAGCGGTATTCCTGCTCGTTCAAGATCTCAGCGCCGATTTCCCGCGCCAGTTCGATCGCATTACCGCGCGGCTTATTCTCTTTGCGTGCATCGAGCGCTGCACGGTCATAACATAAGCTGCGACGCGCCGCAGGGCTCTCGGCGCTGCAATCACAGAACACGAACTCATGCGTATTCGGATCTTGAGCAACGACGTCAGGCTCACCGCCACTGTCTTCCATGGCCTGCAAAATCAATAGCTTCTTTGGCTGCGCCAGCAAGCGCTTCTCTACTCCAGGCCAAGACAATTGCGGGTGGCGGGCTTGATGCTTGATAAAACGTTGTTCCAAAATCTTGAGCAAAGCCTCGTTGCTACTAGCCAAGTTGCACTCCTACGTAGATTCTTGCGCTGACTAAAACTCACACATTGATTACAACTAGCGCTGCGAACGCGTCAATTTCGATTTACCGGACACATTCGCCTTTTGCGCTAAGTAATCCCACAATTGCGCGACGATCGCTTTACCCGGTTTCTGTTCAGAGGGGCGTTCGCGATACAAACGAATCTCCATGCTCACTTCCCATGCATTGGAGCCACCATCGGCCCGCGCAAGTTGTTTCTGTTTGAGCTCGCGTACCACCGCCGACTCAGGCAAGAAGGCCACTCCACCACCTTCAAGCGCCATCATTTTTAAGCCCTCGGCCATGTCGGTTTCGTAGCATTTATCGAGGTTTAAAGTCTCGCGCGTTTGATTCAAAATCAGATCGACCATGCGGCCGAGATAAGCGTTGGTTGCATAGGCTAAGAAAGGCAGAGGCTCATCGATACTACCCGGCAG
>CAYWNE010000089.1:0-15649 GCA_964459555.1 uncultured Burkholderiaceae bacterium
TGTATGCTACTCACGCCAAGCTCCACCGATTTCTCGATAATCCAATCCATCTTGGAGCCTTCGGGTAAAGCTTGTGCAAGCGTGAGACCGAATGGCAGTTCATTTTCTACGCTCTGATGTAGTTTGATTTCCGCGCTTGCTTGTCGTTTTGAAATATCGACGAGTGTTGCGACATAGGCGCCACCTTCACCGTTGAAAATTTCAATATGATCACCGACTTGAAGGCGTAATACGAAAACGTGGTGCGCCGTCTCGTTTGGTAAATCAATAATGTCGCCAACTTTGAGTGGGCAAGGACAATAAAAGCGCGGCATAAAAAACGATTGAATGATTTAATGGAAGTATTCTTGAGGACTAGTAGGTTTGGCAAGCGGCATTCAAGATGCCCATGCCTAAACTAATCGCACCAAGAAATATGCCTGAAGAAAGCTTGTTGTTGGGTACGTCTTCAATCAGATCAGGCAGCATTAAACGTGTTGCGAAGAATGCGATGATTTGTATGACTAATCCAATACTGCCCCAAATTAACATGTCGAGTAAGTCAATGCTGTGAGCGACTGAGGAGGCGAGGGCGATGCAATAACCTAGCACGGCGCCAGATAGGCTCGCTGCCGCAGCCGTGTTTCCTGCACGAATCAGGCTAATTTCTTTATACGGTGTCACTCGCACGTAGACGGCGATAAAAACAAATAGAAAGGCGAGCGCAGAGGCAAAATGACTCGCAAATGCGATCAAACCCTCAGAGAAAAATTGCATGTTCATAGTGATGTTCCTTTGCGTTTAATCGACAAAATAATGGGGAATGAATCGACTGGTGTTCTTAGTGATCAGGGTTTCATCTTCGCGAATGCCGATGCCAGCAGCTTCATCACCAACGACCCATGAACCGATGGAGGTGTAGGCAGGTGTAATGCCATCATCGAACTTCGGTTGTGGCGCGTAGGCTTGATAAACAAAACCTTCTTCACCGTACTCCCCGGGCGTGTGCATGACTTCGCCATCGGCATAAATGGAAATGTTTTCGCCTTCACGTGACAACAAAGGTTTCTTCACAAAGTTACCGCTAATGCGCCACGATTCCCGGAAGGCCGGCAAGAGATTCGGATGGTTTGGAAATAACTCCCACAAGATGGGTAATATCGCTTTGTTCGATAACAGCATTTTCCAAGCAGGTTCGATAATCCGCGCCGGGCGACTCAGTAAATGTTCGGAAAACTGCTCCCGACACAGCCATTCCCAAGGATAGAGTTTGAACAGATTGTCGACCTTTACGTCTTGATCGTCGACCAGCTCTGCATTGGCCTCGTCCCAACCCAGGCCGCTAATCAAACACTGTTTCGTGGCAAAGCCAGCTTGAATGGCGGTGTCACGCAAGTAGGAGAGATTGCCGATATCTTCTTCGCTATCAGCAGAGACGAAATGCAACACACCTTTGGCATCGAACTTTTTCCATTGCTCAATCAATTTTTCATGTAAGGAATTGAACTGATCGGCATCGGGGTGTACGTCTTGCAGCCAATACCATTGTGCTACTGAAGATTCAACTAAGCCGGTAGGCGTGTCGGCATTGTATTCCAACATCTTGGGCGGCCCACTACCATTCCAACTCAAGTCGAAACGCCCATAGAGCGAGAATTCACGCTCTTTCCAACTCTCTTCGACTTCACTCCAAAAGTTACGAGGAATAGCGAAATGCTCGATCATGCCGTGTTTGACAATGTGATCAACGGCTTGCAAACACATTTGATGCAAGTCTATGGTTGCTTGTTCGAGCGTGTCGATTTGTTCTGCCGTAAATCGATAAGCATAGCGTTCATCCCAATACAGCCCATCGATGGAATGATAGCTAAAGCCGAGATCTTCGAACTGTTGTTGCCATCCCGTTCGAACCTTCTTTGACTCACGTATCATGCTCAACCCCCGCTCGAAAAACCACGTGAGCTAGAGCCGAAGCCGCCGCGGCTCACACTGCGGGTGACACTTCGACTGACCGAGTGATCGGAAAAATGCGCTGTGCCATTGGGATTGACGCGGTTTCCCAAGAAGCTACGCTGTGCCATCTCGCGTTGACCATCGTAATAGCTAGGTCCGAAATAATGTCCTGTGTACATGTGGCCGCCACTGGTATTGCCGGTGTTTGCGAAGGAACTACTACCTGGAGGCGCTTTCTGCGGTTCGCACGGTTCTTTGCTACCCCAATCTTCGATACATTCTTCAAGGCTTTTGTATTCATCACGCACCGTTGCGAGATTCGCGTTTGGATCATCGTCGCCGCATCCACTGAGATTCACCACAGCCGCTGAAGTGACGAGCATTAAGGGTAAAGTTTTGCAGGAACGACGTTTTTTTTCTTTGTTGTCCATGTCTAGACTCTTTCTATCTTGTTTTCGTTTTAGAGGTGCTCGATTCTACGCCTGCAAAACTGAAGCATCATTGGTCTTCGATTATTACTTTTACCGTTGTTGGTGTCCGCGCCGATTCGTCCTTTTCCCAATCTCAAATACGAAACATCGCGATGTGGCGGGCACCATCGTAGTATTGTAAACCTTGTATGCCCTTCTCATGAAGGCTTTCGTTGATGCTTGTCTCGTTTTGTAAATAGGGATCGATTTCGTCGAATGTATCGATCTTATCGATCAAACTTTGTCCCTTCAACGCAACAGCAAAACTCCAAAGTGCTCCATAGGACGGTATGAAGTTCGCGAAAGGGCGCACACGATCGAATACCTTGTTCAGCCTTGTCAGCGTCTCGTGATATCGCTCGGCATGATAAAACCGACTGCCAAGATGCAGCACGACCGCGCCTTGTGGTTTGAGTGCGCGGTAGCAATCTTGGAAGAATTCCAAACTCATGCATGACTGCGCTAGATTTGAGCCATTCGGCGCAATAGGATCAGTGAGGTCGAGTAGAACCAGGTCGTACATGGCTTCACAGTCTTTGATGAAGGCGAAACCGTCGGCGTGCTGAATTTGAATGCGACGGTCTTCAAATACATCGTGATGGATACTCGAAAGATGGGCACGCGCAAGTGCAATGACGGCAGGATCGATCTCACAGAGTGTCACTTGCTCCACGCTGCGATACTTCAAAATTTCTTCGCTAGAACCACCCTTACCACCTCCGATAATCAAGACGTTTTTGAGATGCTTAAGACTGATGGCGGCAGGGTGGACTAAGGCTTCGTGATACAGGAACTCGTCTTTTTCAGTCGTCATCATGGCACCATCGATGCGCATCGCTTTTCCGAAGTCAGAGGTTTCGAAGATTTGAATCTCTTGGAAGGGGCTTCGCTCTTGTGCCACGAGACGTTCCGCACCGAAACGCGCAGAACTGCCTGCACTTAAATGTTCTTCTAGCTGGTAGAGCGGGCGGGAATGATGATCGTTCGGAACGCCGCGATGGAGCTCTTGGCGACATACATCCTGTGCTTGAAAAACGGCGAGAAGTTTGTCGACGATGTAACGGGCCTTGTCACTATTATCGTTGTTGAAATTGCAAACATAGAGGTCGAGTGTCACTGCTCGACGCTCGGGCCAAGTGTGAATCGCTAAGTGAGATTCTGCTAAAAGGAGTGTTCCAGTGACGCCTGCAGCGCTGCCATCCTCATGTGTGAACGGGAAAAAACGGTCGCCAACCACCTTTAATCCAGCTTCTTGAGTAAGCTCAGTGAGTAGTTGTTGTAGTGGGGCAGGCGACAACAGGAGTTCGATTGGGCATAGACAATCAAAGCAGTCTGCAGTGAGGTGTAAACCTTCCATGGGCTCAGCAATAATGATGTGAAAGTCGCAATTGTATTCTGCGCGACGCTGCTCTGGTAAAATAACGGACTTTGCAGAAAATTGTGATGAATTTGAGCAACATTCGATGCTTTGCTCGATTCTTCATCTGATGCTGCCGCAATTCTTCTAACTTTTCCAAGTGTTCCTATGACTTCCACATATACGCCTGCAATCACTTCCAAAATGGCCAACGCAATTCGTGCTTTGTCCATGGACGCCGTACAAAAAGCTAATTCTGGTCACCCAGGTGCGCCTATGGGTATGGCGGAAATTGCAGTTGCTTTGTGGGCCGGTCACTATCGCCACAATCCAACTAATCCAAAGTGGGTGAATCGTGATCGTTTCGTTTTGTCGAATGGCCACGGCTCGATGTTGCACTACTCACTCTTGCATTTGACTGGCTACGATTTGCCCATGTCGGAAATCAGCAATTTCCGCCAATTGCATTCGAAAACAGCGGGTCACCCAGAAGTGCATATCACGCCAGGCGTTGAGACCACGACCGGACCATTGGGACAAGGTATTACCAACGCAGTCGGCATGGCTTTGGCAGAAAAATTACTCGCGGCGGAATTCAATGTTGATGGCGCAAATATCGTTGATCATCGCACGTGGGTATTCATGGGCGATGGCTGCTTGATGGAAGGCATTTCGCATGAAGCTTGCTCTTTGGCTGGTACATGGAAACTCAATAAGTTAACAGCCTTCTGGGATGACAACGGCATTTCAATTGACGGCCATGTTGAAGGCTGGTTCACTGACGATACACCTGCGCGTTTTGAGTCCTACGGCTGGAACGTGATCCGCGGCGTTGATGGTCACAATGTCGATGCAGTCAATGCAGCGATTGTTGCAGCGAAAGCTTCTGACAAGCCGACTTTGATCTGCTGCCGCACTGTGATTGGTAAAGGCTCTCCGAATATGGAAGGCACACACAATGTGCACGGTGCAGCATTGGGCGAAAAAGAAGTGGCAGCGGTGCGTGCGCACATCGATTGGAACTACCCACCGTTTGAAGTGCCAGCGGACGTCTATAGCGCTTGGGACGCGAAAGCCGACGGTGCAAAAGCAGAAGCAGAATGGAATGCCGCATTTGCAGCCTACAGCGCAGCACATCCAGTGAAAGCGGCGGACTTTACACGCCGTATGAACAATGCTTTGCCAGCGAATTTTGATGAAGTTGTGAAGGCTGCGATCGACAATGTCATCGCGAAGAAAGAAACGATCGCAACACGTAAGGCGAGCCAAAATGCGATTCAAGCATTTGCCCCAAGCTTGCCTGAGTTCTTGGGTGGTTCTGCCGATTTGACAGGATCCAACCTGACTAACTGGAAAGAATGTGTCGCTGTGCGTGCAAATCAAGCTGGTAATCACATCAACTACGGTGTGCGCGAATTTGGTATGAGCGCGATCATGAATGGTATCGCTTTGCACGGTGGTTACTTGCCGTTCGGAGCTACTTTCTTGACCTTCTCCGACTACAGCCGCAATGCCATTCGCATGGCAGCGTTGATGAAGATTCGCAGCTTGTTCGTCTTTACGCATGATTCGATCGGTCTCGGTGAAGATGGACCAACGCATCAATCCGTTGAACACATTTCTTCCATGCGCTTGATCCCGAATTTGGACAACTGGCGTCCATGTGACACTACAGAATCCACCGTGGCATGGGCGGAAGCAATCAAACGCACAGACGGTCCATCGACCTTAATTTTCTCGCGTCAGAATTTGCCATTCGTCGAACGTGATGCGGCACAAGTGGCGGCAATTGCGCGCGGTGGCTATATCTTGCGTGATGCAGCTGATGTCAAAGTAGTCTTGATCGCAACCGGTTCTGAAGTTGAATTGGCTTTGAAGGCGGCTGATGCATTGGCTGCAGACGGTATTGCGGCGCGTGTCGTTTCTATGCCATCAACCGATGTATTCGATCGTCAAGATCAAGCGTACAAATTAAGCGTCTTGGGCAAGGGCTTGCCACGTGTTGCCATCGAAGCCGGTGTCACCGCGTTCTGGCATAAATACGTAGGATTGGAAGGCGCTGTCGTGGGTATCGATACTTTCGGTGAATCCGCTCCTGCAGGTGTTTTGTTCAAGCATTTCGGCTTCACAGTCGACAACGTGGTCGCTAAAGCGAAAGCGGTTTTGGCTTGAAGCTTAGCTTTGAGCGTGAAGAGTATTTGAGATTTGCCAAAACGAGAAACTTTAAAGATGAGTAAGATTAAAGAAATTCAATTGCGTAGAGCGGTAGTCGCGGATGCAGAGGCGATTGCAGCAATCCGCATTGAGGGTTGGCAAACTTCTTATCGCGGCATGATTCCTGACTCGTATTTGGATACCATGTCGTTGGAAGAAAACGTCGAGCAATGGCACACGATTCTGCAAGCCTTGCCGACGAATGAGCAGAATCTGCGTGTCTACGTGGCGGTCAGCGGTGACGAAATCATCGGCTTCATTTCGATGGTGAAATTGGTCGAGCCGAAGTTGGACAAAGATGGTGAAATCAATGCGATTTACATTCGTCCGCAGTGGCAACGTTGTGGCATCGGCAAACGCATGATGCACAAAGCCGCGCGTTCTTTACAAGAGATGGGTTGCGGCTCTTGCGTGATCTGGGTCATCGATGGGAACTCAGTTGCTCGCAATTTTTATGAAGAACTCGGTGGCCAGATTTTGATCGAGCAGGATTTCAGTTGGGACGGTTTGGATCTCACCGAAGTCGGCTACGGATGGGATGATTTGAATGTGTTGTTGGCGTCGGCGGATGCGATGCCTTTTCCACGTGCCATGCAATAGCATATAAACCGCGTACAAAGTCGGTTTTAGTGTAGGGATTTAGAGTCTAGATTTTTTTTGTTTTATTTTTTATTGCTGTTTGTCTTTTTGGAGATTGAACCATGACGATTCGCGTTGCAATTAACGGCTATGGCCGTATCGGCCGTAATATCCTGCGTGCTCACTACGAAGGTGGTAAGTTTAAAGATCAAATTCAGATCGTTGCGATCAATGATCTCGGTAATGCGGAATCGAATGCCCACTTGACACGCTATGACACAGCCCACGGTAAATTCCCAGGCACAGTCAGTGTTGAAGGCGATACGATGATCGTCAATGGCGACAAAATCAAAGTTTTCGCAGAACGTAATCCAGCAAACATTCCTTGGGGTGAATTGAATGTTGACGTGGTGTTGGAATGCACAGGCTTCTTCACAACTAAAGAAAAAGCATCGGCTCACTTGGCTGGTGGCGCAAAGAAAGTCATCATCTCTGCACCGGGCGGTAAAGACGTTGACGCGACAGTGGTGTACGGCGTGAACCACGGCGTATTGAAAGCGACTGATACAGTCATCTCTAACGCATCTTGCACAACCAACTGCTTGGCACCATTGGCAAAACCATTGAACGACGCTATCGGTATCGAAAGCGGCTTGATGACGACCATCCACGCTTACACCAATGACCAAGTGTTGACAGACGTGATGCACGAAGATTTACGCCGTGCACGTTCTGCAACGATGAGCATGATCCCAACTAAAACTGGTGCAGCGGCGGCAGTTGGTTTGGTCTTGCCAGAGTTGAACGGCAAGTTGGACGGCTACGCAATGCGCGTTCCAACCATCAACGTTTCTGTTGTGGATTTGACTTTCATCGCTAAGCGCGACACGACAGTTGAAGAAATCAACAAAGTCTTGAAAGAAGCCTCTGAAGGTGCCTTGAAAGGCATCTTGGACTACAACAAAGCACCATTGGTCTCTGTTGACTTCAACCACAACCCAGCATCTTCCACTTACGACGAAACATTGACCAAAGTGAATGGTCGTTTGGTGAAAGTATCTAGCTGGTATGACAATGAGTGGGGTTTCTCGAATCGTATGTTGGATACGACAGTAGCCCTCATGAGCGCAAAATAAGAAAATCCAATTGTGGGGCGCATCGCGTTGTTGCAAATGCGCGCCATACTTGAGTATGGCTGTGCTTTGCGCCTAGCGCTGCATCCCCAAAATTGAATTTTCAGGTGCCGAACGCTGTTGGGAGAGGTGCAAAGCGTTGTTGCTTGTCCTTGCAATACTCGTGTATTGCTGCCGATGTTGTAGGATCGGCGCCTCGCGCTACGTTCTCAAGACTGTATTTTCCGTTCGCTCGAAAAAAAAGCCCCGAACTTCGGGGCTTTTTTGTGGTCGAAGGACTATTCGAGCTGTGGATTGGGTGCTTGATTTTGCGTTAAACTGCGCCATATCCAGAATGCTATTGAACCGTATACTGTATTGAGAAGGAAATTATGACGCTGACAATGAATCAATTACGCAAAGTGGTGCGCGAGAATAAGGGCTTCTTGTTTGTGGTCTTTGGCATGATCTTTATGCGTAGTGCTTTGGCAGATTGGTACGTGGTACCGTCGAGTTCCATGTACCCACATTTGCTCGAAGGCGATCGTGTGATTGCGAATCGAGTGGCTTATGTTATTCGCATCCCCTTTACCAACATCGTCGTCAAACAAGTAGGTAACCCGCAGCGCGGCGATATTGTGACCTTTTTCTCACCTGAAGATGGCACACGCTTGGTCAAGCGCGTCATTGGTTTGCCTGGCGATACGATAGAAATGCGTGATCGTCGTTTGATCATTAACGGTGAAGAGGCCAACTACCAAGAGGTTGCCGATGTGCCGCGTGAATATTTGACTCCGCACTATGAGATGAGTCAGCGCGTCTTCACAGAAAGTTTGGGCGATTTACATCACAATATCATCGTCATGCCCGAAGCCTATCAGTCGATTCAATCTTTTGGACCAGTACAAATTCCAGAAGGACAGTACGTGATGCTTGGCGATAACCGTGATAATAGCCGTGACTCTCGCTATTTCCATTTCGTAAAACGTGAACTGATAACTGGCCGCGTGAGCCGTTTGATGTTCTCTTTGGACTATGAGAATCACTACATGCCACGCTTTGAACGTATTGGAGCGAAGGTGGCTCAACAGTAATGGTGCGGCGTTTAAGAACTAACGACTCAATGACAAAAAAGCTGGCCTAGCGCCAGCTTTTTTTATGTGCTATTTAAAACTAGCAAGACAAGTAAAAATCTACTTCGCTTTTACTTTCGGAACATAACCAAGTGCCGCAGAAATATGTTCTGCAGTGGCGATCAAGTCGCCCAACCAAGCTTCTTGCAAGCGATCAGCTGGCGCAGAGATCGAAAGGCCCGCGATCATTTTACCGGTGTCGTCGTGGATGCCAGCTGCCATACAACGTACGCCAAGTTCTAATTCTTCATTGTCACGGGCATAGCCGTTGGCGCGCACCGCGGCTAACTCGCGTTCCAGTTTGGCGACATCGGTGATGGAATTCTTATTGTGACCCGCAAGGCCAGTGCGAGTGATGTACGCACGGAGTGCCTTTGGTTCGTCGATAGATAAGAACAATTTGCCAGTTGAGGTTAGGTGTAATGGTGCACGACCACCAATCGCACGAACCACTTGCATGCCCGAACGTTCTGAGAATGCACGATCGATATAGACGATCTCATCGCCTTGCCTCACCGATAAGTTGATGGTTTGGTTGGTGATGCGGTGCAGATTGCGCATAAATTCGAGTGCTGCCTCACGAACGTCCAAGCGGCTCTTAACGATATTACCTAATTCGAGCAGGCGCATACCCAAACGATAAGTACCCGTGTCGGCGCGGTCGACGAAACGCGTCATTACGAGATCGTTCAAGATGCGATGAGCTGTTGACGGATGTAAGCCCGTTTCATGAGCAAGATCTTTGAGTGAAACTGGATCATGATAGCGCGAAAGCACATCAAGCAAAGAGACCATGCGCTCGATGACTTGAATCGAGGTTTTATCGTTAGCGGTGGCTTCGTTTTTCATAATATGGATGGTGCAATGCAATAATTCTCTACTTTATACCACAATGCGAAATCACTTGCCTAGAATTTCATCTCGACTATCGTGTTAATTTGAGCACTTCAAGCAAAAAATTTTACGTGGAAGTGGCATGAAAAATTTGCTATCCAATGACTTTTTCTGCTTTATCCGCTGTATTCACAGCAAAATCCCCACATTCCAATCTCTAAGGAATGAGAATTTCACACAGGCATCATTGCATCGGTGTAAGATGGTTTGGTTGATGTTGTATGTCATGCTTGAGCTGTATTTGTTTGCCGTTGCGTTCCGGTTTACCCTGTAAAACATGGAAGTTTCGTTATGACCAATAAAGCTGTTATGTCGAGTTCGTTTCGCTCTTCGCCATGGAAGATCCTGCTTGTCGATGACGAGCCCGACATTCATGACGTCACCAAGTTGACCCTTCACAGGTTTCAACTCGATGGGCGAGGCTTGCAATTCTTTGACGCGTATAACGCCCCCCAAGCTAAAGAAATTCTGAGCCGCGAACCTGATATCGCCTTGGTCTTCCTCGACGTCGTCATGGAAACAGAAGACGCGGGATTGGAAGTGGCACGTTGGATGCGCCAAGATTTGAAAAATCAATTCACGCGCATCGTTTTGCGCACGGGGCAGCCTGGACAAGCCCCGGAAGAGAGTGTCATCGTTGATTACGACATTAACGACTACAAAGAAAAGACCGAACTTGATCGTACTAAATTATTCACTACGACTTTCGCCGCCTTACGCGCCTATCGTGACATCTTCACCGTCGAAGAAGCGCGTCGATTTCAAGTGACGTATCGTGAAGGCTTAGAGCGAGTCATTGAGGCTTCTGCACATATCCATCAACAACGTAATTTGCATGATTTTGCGAATGGACTATTGCAACAAGTGGTGGCTTTGCTTCGCCTAGAAAAGAGTATGCTGCTTCGACTGCGTGGTGCGAGTGGCGTGTCAGGTGAGAATTCTTATGAGGTCTTGGCCAAAATTGGTAATTTTGACGACGATGATCAACTAATCAATCAAGATCTTTTGCTTAAACTAGAAGACGCGGCAGTGAATCGAATTTCGCGCTTGCATGGCGATACCTATGTTGGGTATTTCCCCAATGAGAGCGGTAAAGCTTCTTTGTTGGTTTTGCAGGGCGTTGAAAATGTCAGCGAGATCGACGCCAAATTGCTTGAAGTTTTTTCTTCGGGGGTGGCGATCGCATTTGACAATATTCTATTGAATCAAGAGATCAGTGATACCCAAGGTGAATTGATTATGCGGCTCGGTGATGTGGTCGAATCACGTTCTCCTGAGGCAGGCAATCATGTTCGGCGTATGGCAGAAGTTTGCCATCTGTTGGCGATAGCATGGGGCATGGATCCCGATGAGGCAGCGATCTTGAAGCAGGCTGCACCGATGCATGATATTGGTAAGATTGCGACACCTGATGCTGTGTTGCTGAAGCCTGGCAAGTTAGATGCAAGTGAATGGGACATCATGCGCATGCACCCCGAGGTGGGGATGTCTATCTTGGACGGTTCACATCGCCCGATACTGCGAGCAGCTTCGATCATCGCGCACCAACATCACGAAAAGTATGACGGTAGCGGTTATCCACGTGGTTTGCAGGGCGAAGAAATTCATGTTTATGCACGGATTGTGGCAGTGGCAGACGTGTTTGATGCATTGATGCATAGTCGCGTCTACAAACCGGCATGGCCAGTCGATCAAGTAATCGCCCATCTAAAGAGTGTGAGCGGCTCGCATCTTGATCCGCAGTTTGTCGATTTATTGATCGCGAACGTCGATCGTGCTGTCTCAATTAATGAACGTTTCCCTGACTAGGGTTTGATCGGCTGAACCTAGAAACACCGCTCAGGCGAGTTGTGCAGGAAAGCGCAGATGGTAATGCAGCCCATCGCCTAGCTCACTGCTTGCACGAATTTGGCCATTCAAAATTCCTGTGACCAAGTTGTAGACGATGTGGGCGCCCAGCCCGCTGCCACCTTGTCCGCGTTTGGTGGTGTAAAAAGGATCAAATAATTTTTCTAGCTCGGCCGCTTCCATGCCACGCCCATCATCAGCGTATTCGAAGCTGAGCATATTGTTTTCCGCGTCATGTTTTACCGTAATGGTGATCCGTCCTTCAGTGTTCTGTTCAAATCCGTGATTGATGGAATTGACCACAAAATTTGTGACGATTTGCGAAAGTGCTCCTGGGTGACTCAAGATCCGTAGCTTGTCAGGGCAATCGATCTGGATAGTGATTTGTTTGCCTTTCAGTTTGGGCTGCAAAGAAACCAAAATCTCATCAAGGTATGCTGCCATGAAGAAGGCACGTTTCTCATCCGAAGTTTGATCGACCGCGACTTGCTTAAAGCTTCGTACTAAAGCGGCAGCACGTTTGGTATTGGCGTTTAGGATGCGTAGCGATTGGTCGATCACATCAAGAAATTGATCCCGCTGCATTTCGCCAAATTGCCCAGCATCGATGTCGCGCTTGGTCAGCTTAAGTTCTTCGATGAGGTGAGTCGTGGCCGTGACGCAGATTCCCAAAGGGGTATTGATTTCATGCGCGACGCCAGCAACCAAGCCACCGAGTGAGGCCATTTTCTCTTTGCGCACTAGTTCTGATTGCGCTTCACGTAGTGCTTGTAGGGCGTTGTTGAGGGCGGTGTTTTGTTGTTCGAGATCGGCTTTTGCCAGTAAGAGATTTTTTTCAGAGTTTAAGCGATCAATGGCGACAGCGATGTGGCTAGCCACATAGACTAACAACTCCATATCGTGTTCGGTGTAGCGATTATTCGTATCGTAACTTTGCACAATAATCACGCCGTAGATCTTGTCATTAATCAGTATCGGCACACCAATCCAGCTTTGTGTGTCAGCGCCGCCCAATACTTGTTTGATGTCACCCTGAGCAATCAGTTTTTGCAGACGCGCTTGGTCGATTAGTTGTGCTTTGCCGCTATGGATAACAAACGATGTCATGCCCATACCGAGCGGAAATCGGTGCATCGCCGGCAGTTCGTCTTTTTCATCAACAAAGTATTGCACGCTGATTTCTTCGGTGTCGTCATGATAGAGTGCGACCATGAAGTTTTTTGCCGTGATAAGACTGTCGACGATGGCGTGGATATTGCCATACAGTTCGTCAGCATCATCCACGGAAAAAGAAAGCTCGGCAATCGAATACAAGGCTTTTTGAATTTGTTCAGAACGCTTGCGTTCACTAATCTCGTGTTTGAGTAAAGCGGTCCGTTCTGAAACAGCCTTTTCGAGTCTATCGACACTTTGAAATTGTTGCAGAGCGTTGCTAACGTGTCCGGCGATCAGCTCGAAGAGCGCTTGGTCTTCATCGGTGTAAAGGTAACGTGCATCATAGCTTTGGATCACCATCGCACCGAGGCAGTCTTTTTGGTGATCTAGCAGGGGATAACCCATCCAATGCTCTGAAGTGGTACCAGTTGCTGCGCTCAATTCCGGATGGGCGACCAGCTTTTGATCCTCTTCCGCAGTCAGGATCATTTCCTTCTTATTGTGAATGACCCATTTGGTATAGGCATAGCCTGGTTCGTCAAGCTTGAAGTGCTCTTGGGGATCTGGCGCATCATCGACTTCGTCGACGAAATACACAAACTGAACCGCTTGTAAGTCTTTGTCGTAAAGCGCAATGTAGAAGTTTGCCGCGTACATGATACGCGACAAGGCGAGGTGGATCGCTTGGATGAACTCGCGTATGTCAGAAGTGCGAGACGACAGGCGCCCGATTTCGAGCACCATTGCTTGCACAGCTTCGAGACGCTTAAGCCGAAGTTCCATCGCTGCTCCTGAGTCGCACGAGAGTGCGAATCAGGACAGCTTAGTGCATATTACTTACTTTGTGGAGTGGCTGTGCTTTGCATGCCACACCTAACAAGCTTGAACTCTTCATGCGAGTTGAAGATTTTCAATTTGCTTTGATTGGCGCTTTTGTTTGAGAAGATTCGTAGTAGCGCACACTCGCATACGGAACTTGTTTGACCATGGGCAGATCTGAAGAGCGCCAGACATCGAGGCCACCACGATACCAGTATAGATTTGTATATCCAAGGCTGCGCAAGCGCATCAGACCATTGACGCTAAGCCAGCATTCCGGTGAGGTGCAAAACACCACGATGGCTTGATCCTTTGCTGGTGCTAGGCTGTTCATGACGCCTTCGAGCGCCGCTACAGAATAAGTATCCGCTCCGATTGCATCTGATTTTGTCGCATAGGCGACGCCGATCCAGTCGATTACATGAGCACTGGGGATGGTCTTGCCATTGTCGAGGACTAGATTGCTAGCATCGATCAGCACGTATTTATCTTCTTTGATGCCGGCAACCAATTCAGCGGTCGTAATATTTTTTACACCTCGTAAACTTGTTGGCGTCGCGAAGTGAATCCCTTCATTGACGCTTCGAATTTGTTCTGGCTCTTCAATCTGCCAGTCGGTGTTTTCATAGGCTTGAAGGTCTACATTCGGCATTCGAAGTGAACGGATCGCGCGTTCTGACTCGTTATTGAATGCTTGGTAGCGTGTTTGGAAATCTTGTGTGCCGAGTGACATGAGGTGACAGACAGTCTGGGCATTAATTTGACACAAACTTAGACTGCGTCGAATAACGTCATCATAACTGTCTCCGATCCTAGAACTGATGTTCTTGCCATTGGCGCTGAGGGCGACGGCGCGGAATCCGGCCTTGGATTTCGACTGCTCGATGATCTCACGCTGCCGTTCAGTGAGATCGAAGCGCTCTGGGTAAAGGGGTTTGACATTGACGCAGGCAGTGAGGGTAATGCTCAATGAGAGAAGCATGCTGATGAGCGTGATAGGGCGCATAAATTGAAAAGGCGTGATTTTAATGATGTCTATTTTGCCATATATTTAACGTTTTGACAATTTACGAGTTACTGTTAAGGGCATGGAATTTTGAGTTGATACATAGCGGGACGCTTATTCGGTAGACTGATTGGTTTCTTATACGTCACAAAAGCTTCAATTTGAACTGATAGAATGCAACTTTTGATCGATGAGGATGAGTGATGACATTACCGAATAGTTCGGATGAAACAGCGATTAGCGAGTTTAAGAGTAAGAGTGGTCTGAAACGCATATTTTCAGCCTTCTTCTATTCGATCGACGGCCTCCGTGCTGCGTGGCGACAAGAGCACGCGTTTCGACAAGAGCTGGTGCTGGTAATTGTTGGGGTTTTGATCGCGCTATTCTTGCCGGTGTCGGCATTCGAAAAACTCATGATGATCGCGGTCTTGGTTTTGGTATTGGTCGTCGAACTGATCAATTCTGCGATTGAGGCGATAGTTGATCGTGTATCGCTCGAACGTCATTCTTTGTCGAAGAACGCAAAGGATTTCGGCAGTGCTGCTGTGTTGTTGACCTTCTTGATCGCCGTTGCGACGTGGTCGGTCATTTTGTTCAATCGTTTCTATTACTAAGTCGAGCATCGATTGAGCTCTTTGTTGCCCGACTTAGCTAATCACTGACCCAGCGTTTGCAAGACCTCACGTAAACGCTGTAAGAACTCAGCCGCATTCTCCATGCTGAAGACGATCGGCGGTTTGAGCTTTAGGACATTATCGTACGGCCCATCAGTTGACAGTAGGATGTGGTGCGCTTTGAGGTATTCGATCACCGCATTGGCCTCGGCCGTGGCGGGTTCTAAGCTTTCTCGGTCTTTGACCATTTCGACGCCGATAAACAGGCCCATGCCGCGCACATCGCCGATGATCTCAAATTCATTTTGTAATTCGCGTAGGCCGCGCAAAATCTCGTTGCCGACTTTGAGCGCATTGGCTTGTAGTTGCTCTTGCTCGATCACGTCCAGAACGGCTAATCCCATCGCGCATGAAACTGGATTGCCGGCAAAGGTGTTGAAGTACTCCATGCCATTCATAAAGGCCTGGGCGATTTCTGGACGAGTGACGACTGCGCCCATAGGATGACCATTGCAA
>CAYWNE010000090.1:0-15498 GCA_964459555.1 uncultured Burkholderiaceae bacterium
AAAACTGAGGAATCAAGCTCGAAAAATCGAGATTCAATGACAATTCACTCGCGACGAAACAAGGCTAGAAATGACGAGAATGAAAGTTTCCACTAAGCTTGCTGAGCACCAAACCGAGAATCGCTTGAAGTCAGCGTACAATAATGCCTTCAACGCTTTTTGCATGTTTGCTTTATGACCATCGTTTTATCCACACTCAATGCACGCTATTCCCACGCCTCTTTAGGCTTGCGTTATCTGTACGCAAATATGGCTGAATTGCAGCACCAGACTCACATCGAAGAATTCGTCATTGGTTCACGCACAACGGACTTGGTCGAACGCCTTTTGCGTTGGCAGACACCAGGCGAAAAACTCATCATCGGCTTCGGCGTGTATATTTGGAATGTGGAAGAAACCTGCAAACTCGTCGCCCAGTTAAAACGCGTTGCGCCTGAAGTTGCGATCGTGCTCGGCGGCCCTGAAGTGTCCTACGAAACCCAAGAGCAGGAAATCGTCAAACACGCTGACTTTGTGATTACTGGTTGGGGCGATGTCAGTTTTCCAGCTCTGTGTCGGCAGATTCTTCATGGCCCGCAACCGCTGATGAAAATTCAGGCTGGAGTACAAGCGCCGCTCAGTGAAATCAAGTTGCCTTATGCTTACTACAGTGATGATGACATCAAGAATCGTACCTTGTATGTTGAAGCCTCGCGTGGCTGTCCATTCAAGTGCGAGTTCTGCTTATCCGCTCTTGATAAGACCGCCTGGCCTTTTGACATCGAGCAATTCCTCAACGAACTTGAGCAACTGCACGCACGTGGCGCGAGACTCTTCAAATTTGTCGACCGCACCTTCAATCTCAATATCAAAACCAGTTTGAAGATCATGCAGTTCTTCCTCGACAAACTGGCCGCTCATCCGGATGATCCAGTGTTCGCACACTTTGAAGTGGTACCGGACCATCTGCCCGAGGCATTGCGTGAAGGAATACAAAAGTTCCCTGAGGGCTGCTTGCAATTCGAGATTGGAATTCAAAGTTTCAACCCGGAAGTGCAAGCTCGCATCAGCCGCAAGCAGAATAACGAAAAGGCTGCAGAAAATATCCGTTGGCTAGTCGAGCATTCGACCGCGCATCTGCATGTCGATTTGATTGCTGGGCTTCCTGGGGAAACCATCGACAGTTTTGCGCAAGGCTTCAATCAGCTCTATGCTTTAGGGCCGCACGAGATTCAATTTGGCATCTTGAAGCGCCTGCGCGGTACGCCAATTATCCGGCACACCGACGACTACCAGATGCGCTATGACCCCTATCCTCCGTACACCATCTTGGCTAATCGCGATATCCCATTCTCACACATGCAGCGTCTGGTGCGCTTCGCGCGTTTTTGGGACATGATCGCCAATTCTGGTCGCTTCAAGCATAGTTTGAAACTGATACTTGCTGAGCAGCCGTTCGAAAACTTCATGGCGCTTTCCGATTGGATCTTCACTCAGGCTGGTGCCACTCATAAAATTGCGCTCGACCGCTTAGCCAATTTAGTCACCCGTTATTTGGTCGAGCAGCGCGGCTTAGACAAACATAGCGTTCAAGTCATGATAGGCAAAGACTACGCGGGTGATGCCCGCCATGTACAAAGTCCGGAGCTGATGCAAGAGAAAAAAGGCAAGAAACCGTCGCCGCCTGAGAACGCGCCAGCGCCATCCAAAGCATTACCAAAACGGCAAGCACGGCATACTGTGGCGGAAAAAGCATCGCTTTGACCTTATTGGTGGGGTTCCACCCAATGTTTTCCCAATGCAAAGCGCAATCGGAGATTAAACACGTCGTTTTAACAACAAATTTTCCTGAAAGCATTTTTTCTACCGACAGTTTCCCGCATAATGTGCCAAGCTGACACATTCAAGCAAGGATCTTGTCATTGATGTTCGATCAACGCGCCTTACGCTTCTTCCACTTCATGCCACGTCAAATCGTGTGGCGCTGGGTCGCGTTGGCGGCAAGCTATGGTGGTATCGCAAAGCTAGGGACAATGTTTCCTTATATACCGCCGAGTATTACTCTCATCTGGCTGCCAGCAGGTCTCGCTACCGCCGCGCTGATTCGCTGGGGTGCACTGATGTGCCCTGCCATATTTATCAGCGCTCTCGTTCTCAATTTATCCAATCATATTGGGTTCACCCCAGCATTCGCGATGGCCATAGGCAGTACCTTGGGCCCCTTAATCGTGCACTGGGACTTACGCCGCGCTGATTTCGATGGTGGTTTTGTACATCGTGGAGATGTAGTTAAATTTGTGATTGCCGCCTTGGTTGGCATGACGGTACCGGCGACGATCGGTAGTATCTGTTTATGGCAGCTCAGTAAATTACCTGACCTCAGTTTCGCCTGGATCAGTTGGTGGGCAGCTGACGTCGTCGGAGTTTTTCTGGCCACCCCGATTTTGTTAGCAATCGACCAAAGAACGCGCAAACTGCAGGAAAACAGTAAGGAAATTTTGCTGTTCTTACTCATTTTCTTACTCACCCATTGGTTGATTTTCTGCTCGGAAAATAGCCTCCTACACCTGACGTTCTTCGCGATGGCGATTATGATTTGGGCGGCAATGCGACTTGGTGCGTTGATTAGTAGCATTACCGTTTTTGCCTCATCGACCTTTGCGGCCATTGCCACGGCGTATGGTATGGGACCATTCCAATCCCTAGAGCGATCCGAAAGTTCCCTGGTGCTATGGCTTTACATGAGCACGATGGCGATCACGGCATTGATCATCAACGCCTTGCAGGCTGAGCGGCAAATCGTCACCGCCAAGTTACAAGATGCATTTGAACGTATCAACAAGGTGGCATCACGTCTGCCTGGTTTGATTATGCAGTACCGTCTGAAGAAAGATGGCAGCACCGCGATGCTGTATGCAAGTGAAGCCATCGAAACCATCTTCGAAGTACGCGAAAAAGATATCCAAAATCATGTTGATAGTCTGGTCAAACGCATCGACCCCAGCGACAAAAGGTCTTTCCTACAAAATCTCGCCATCGCGACCGAAAAACAAACCCCCTATCAAGTCGAATTCCGTTTTCATCGCCATGATGGACAAATCCGCTGGCTGTATCTCGATGCTCTTCCAGAACTCGAAGCTGACGGTTCCACTTTATGGCATTGCTTTGTCAGTGATATTACCGATCGCAAAAAAGTGGAAGAAGATCTACGTATTGCAGCGATCACCTTCGAATCTCAAGAAGGTATTTTTGTCACCGACAATCAATGGCGTATGCTCAAAATTAATCAAGCCTACACACGAATTAGTGGTTTTTCTTCGGAGGACCTGATAGGCAAAGAATTTCCACGTCATGTAAATCAACAACAAGACGAGAATTTTTTTAACGGCATTTATCACGCCTTAGAACAGCATCGCTTTTGGCAAGGAGAACTATGGGCGGAACGCAAAGGCGGCGAAGTCTATCCACAACTGATTACCTTCACCGCGGTCGCCAATGACGACGAACAGATCACACACTATATCGGCTCATTCAACGATATCAGTCGTCATAAGGGGTATGAAGACGAGATTCTGAACTTAGCCTTCTATGATCCATTAACCCATCTACCGAACCGTCGCTTATTGATGGATCGCCTTCAGCACTTGATCGCCCTCAACCAACGCGATGATGCCCATAGTGCGATTTTGTTCATTGACCTCGATAATTTCAAGACTTTGAACGATACGCGTGGTCATGATGCTGGCGATATCTTGTTGATTGAGGTTGCTCAACGCTTGCAAACTTGCGTTCGCGAGAGCGATACCGTGGCGCGACTAGGTGGTGATGAATTCGTGGTGGTACTTCAGGCCCTGAGCCCAGAGCGTGATGAAGCAGCACGGCAAGCTGACCGTATCGCAGAAAAGATTCGAGTCTTGTTGAACGAACCCTATCAAATCATGGACTTCCTTCACCACGGTGCTGGCAGTATCGGCGTCTGCTTATTCCAAGGTGGAGATGTCACCGTCAAAGATCTCTTCAAGCGTGCTGACACCGCGATGTACGAAGCCAAAACTTCAGGCCGCAATGCGGTGCGCTTCTTTGATCCGGCGATGCAGGCGGTGCTGGTGGTTAAAATGATGTTGGAGTCGAATCTACGCGTCGCACTCGCGCTCGAACAATTTCAGTTGTACTACCAAATTCAAGTCGATGCGGACGGCAAGATTGTCGGCGCAGAGGCCTTATTACGTTGGATTCATCCTGATCGTGGTTTCATTTCGCCACTCGAGTTCATCCCCTTGGCGGAACAAACCGGACTGATTGTGCCAATCGGAACTTGGGTTCTGGAAACAGCCTGCAATCAACTCAAGAAGTGGAGTCGCGATCCCAAGACTGCGCACCTAAGTTTAGCGGTCAACGTCAGTGCCAAGCAATTTCAACAATCGAATTTTGTCGAGACCGTCACCGAGATTGTACGCTTGCACAATATCAATCCGAGTCGCTTGAAGATAGAATTAACTGAGTCGACGATTCTCGACAATGTCGATGCCACTACGGAAAAAATGCATCAGCTTCGCAAGCTCGGCATCGCCTTTTCTATGGATGACTTTGGCACCGGATATTCATCGCTCGCCTATTTGCAAAAGCTGCCGCTGAATCAGCTCAAAATCGATCAATCATTTGTTCGCGATTTAAATGACGACGAAAGCGATGCAACGATCGTCCGTGCCATCATTTCGCTAGGCTTGAATCTGGGTCTCGATGTGATCGCGGAAGGGGTTGAAACGGTAGCGCAGCGTCGCTTCTTGATCGAACACAATTGCCTCACTTTCCAAGGTTATTTGTATTCCAAACCTTTACCGATCGAAGGTCTGAATGCCTTGCTTTCTGGCGAGGTTGACGAGCATAGCTTCTTCTTGACCTCGCCCGAGGCTGACGAGTAAGCCAAGCACTTCGTCTCGGATAAGTCTGACTCATTCCTTCAGCGACTGTTCTCCTGCGGCTTTTTCAACTTGCAGTTTGTTTTTCAAGCTAATCCATTGCGACATATATTGCGTGCTCTTGAGTGAGTGATGTCTTAACATCGCCCCAACAAAATTTCGCGCGCGCTGCGATTCCAAATCACACTGCAAAGATTCTAGCGCTTTCAACAAACGAGTGCGGTCGCCTTCCCGATCGAATAACTGCGTAAAAAGATTCCAACCCTGCTCTTGTGCGCGCTGCCACCTCAATCGGTCAGAATACAATTGAACGGCGGCGGCAGCGAACTCTTCGAAATTATCGGATACGGCACCACCCCACGTCATGCCAAGATCCATGCCCTCAGCGCCCAAACTTGTCGTCACGCTCGGCGTTCCAGTTTGCATTGCATCTGCAAGCTTGCCTTTGATGCCCGCGCCAAAGCGCAACGGCGCCAAACATACACGTGCCTGCCGCATTACCGCCAAGGCATCATCAGCCCATCCTAGAACTTGAAAGCCTTCGCGTGGCTGATACAATTGCAAAGCCTTTGCAGGCGGATAAGCACCATACACACGTAACTGTGCCTGCGGTAAGCGTTGTCGAATCATGGGCCAAATTTGCTGTTTCAAACACAGTACGGCGTCCCAATTCGGCGCATGCCGGAAGTTACCAATACTCAAAAAATCCGATCGCTGTTCAAAATCAATTACGTGATTTGCTGACAAATTTGATGGTGGTTCAAGCTGACTCGCCATCAATCGATTCACTTGCATCAAGTACGATGGAACGCCAAATTCCACGCTCAGAAGTTCGTATTCAAAGTTGGAAATAATGAGGCTCAAATCACAACGAAGTATTGCGGCCACTTCGCGCAGACAGGTATCGCTTTGACGCATCACAGCGACAGTTTCGACGTAGGATGCCGGCTGCCAGTCTTGAGTTTGTTGTAGCTGGCTTTTAAGCAGCACCTGACGTGCTTCACGCAAACTATGCAAGTCGCACGTATCGAGCACACGTACTGCCCGCGGGCAGTTTTTCTCAACACGCCAGCCAAATTGTTCCTCGGTGAAGAAGCGATCAAAAAATACGATGTCGGGTTGCTGTTGCATCAACAGCGCATCAAATCCATCATCATTGACGGCGATCGAACACTCTTCGATACCCAAAGACTGTAGTTCGAAACGGTGAGGCGACAAGGCGGCGGCACTGGCGTAAATAACAGTCCAATCACGCTCACGCAGGCAACGCAAAATCTCCAGCGTCCGTCCACCTGCGGCGGAAGAAGCGGGCTCGGGCCACACATAGCCGAGGTAAAGAACTTTCATTGGGAGAATGGGGTAGAACGACGCGTGATCAAAGAATTCGAAGTGGCGGAGTGCAAACCGGCATTATTCATCTTGCGGCCAAATCGATAGCACCAATTGTTCGATATTGTCTGGATCTTCAAGCTTCTTGCGTGCTTCGATGAACTCTTTGGGTTCGGGAATTTCTTTTGTCGTGTGCGCTGGTGATTCCACTGCCATCTTGATGCCGAATACGACGATCCCTTGGTCAACCGCGAAGGGTTTCAGCTTCTTGACTGCTTCACGTACTTCGTAGTCGTAATACTCGTGTAGATCTGGTTCCATATCGGGCCAAACGGCGACTTCACCATCGGATCGAACGGCCACAACTAAATAGCCTTTCGACGGGCTTACTTGGCCTTTCTTAAAAGTCGCAGCGACCACACTTTGAAGATTGCGCGAAAAGATCGCGAGTTGCTCAAGATCGACTTTCTTTTGCTTTAACACGTCTTCTGATTGAAAGAAATAAACCGCGTCAAAACGTACTTGCACCGGCGAAGGTAATTTATCGCAAGCGACCAACAAGCTAACACCGATCATCATTAGCCAAAGTGTCAGTCGCTTGATCATGAGCTTCTACCTTTTAAGCACTCTTTGGAACAAACACACCCGCGCTACGATCTTTTTGCACGTTATCCCATGAAAAAACGCGTCCATTCATAGCGACATATACGCCCGCTGGCAATAATTGAGCAACGCCCACGGCAAAGCCAAGATTAAAGAAGGCGTCAGAATTGTCGACCTTGTATGGGATCATCGCTCCAGTTAGTACGATTGCTTTATCAAGCTTAGCAGCACCAATCACTTCCGCCGTCTCACGCATCGTGTCAGTACCATGAATAATGATGATGGATTTTTCTTGCGCCTTTTGACAAGCACTCAAAATATCGAGCCTATCTTGCTCAACCATATCGAGCGAATCAATCAGTGATACGACCTCGAGTTCAATCGGCAAAGTCAAGCGCGCACGCTTAAGTACCTCTGGCAACTGGCTTTCGGCAAAGCCCAATTTGCCTTGCAATTCATCATAGTGTTTTTCAAAGGTGCCGCCAGTGGCGATAATTCGTAAGCTCATTTTTTACTCACCCAACTTCTTCCTCGCTCATATGCCGAGCATAAAACTGTACTTTAAATTCGTCAATGTCGACTGCCAACTTCTGCGTGCTCATCGAAGCCAGCAACCGCAAGTATCGTGGACCTCAGAATTAAAGCAGCTTTTGTTGATTGCACGTCCGCAGTTTCAAAAGAGCAGTCAATATAGTTTTTACTCACTTCTCGGACGTAAGTCTGGTATTGCACTTCCGCTATTTCTTGATCGCTAACAATTCAATATCAAATACCAAATGCGTGTTAGGAGGAATAACGCCCGAGCCCTGCGTACTGTACGCAAGATAGGCTGGAATTAAAAGGGTGCGCTTACCACCAACTTTCATACCTACAACGCCCATATCCCAGCCACGAATTACTTGTCGCCCCCCTACCAAAAAGGAAAACGGCGTGCCGCTATCACGCGAGCTGTCAAATTTCGTACCGCGCAAATTATTAGCTTTATTGTTATACAACCATCCCGTGTAATGCACTTCTACTGAATCACCAGTTTTCACTTCAGCACCATCACCTACAGCCGTATCGACGGAAACTAATTTGAGAATATGCAGTGGGCCAGGCCCCGTTACTGATAACAAGTTGGCGTTCAGGTCGGTGTTAGTGATACCAGACGCATTGACAGCGGGTGCCTGAGCATGGGCATAGGCGCCGAAGCTAGCAATTGCAATTGCGGCGATGAAAGCAATTAATTTCATAGAACAAAAATCAATCAGGTTAAGATCAGTTAGCGAACATAAATTTCAATATATGTTTATAAGCTCCATGATAAACGAAAAGTCGGGGTCCGAAAGGTTTTTCCATCACTAGACGAGGCTACCTAAAACTGATTTTGCTCGCAACTACTTCAAAATCATCGATACCAGTAGCTCTCACCAACAATCTTTGAAGTAAGCGTAGAAAAATAGGCACACACTGATAGAGCCAGCCCATTTCTAGCTACAGTATGCGGTCACCAGCTTATTTCACCGTAAGTCGCCGAAAATTCAAGGACTTAGATTTCTCCAATTCGCAGAACGAGCTTTTCCAAATAACAGAAACACGACCATTCGCTACCTTCACGATGGTCAGAGGTTCAGGCACAAAATTTTTCCGAAGAAAGAACGGTGCAATAAGCGCACAAAGACGAAATCATGAGAGAGTGCAGTGTTCAAAATCGGACACTTTGTCCTAAGTCTTTCGGACGTCGTACCTCGTCTGTCCAAAAGCGGACAGAATATGGGATCAAATACACCACCGATGGGACGATTCTCTTGGTATGAATTTTGCAAACTGCTCTGAAGTTTTGATCACCACCCAAGAAAGATCGTCACCATGAAATACAAACTCACAGGCATCGCCCTACTCGTCGCTGGACTTTTCTGCACCACCACTTACCTTCCCAATCCTGCTTTCGCGCAATCGACCAGCATCAGCAAAGAAGAGCGCCAGAAGCAAACGCAAGAATTCGACAAAGCCTCACAAGCGGCGATCGAGAAAAAAGATTTTCTACGCGGCGCTGAATTGGCGATCAAGGCACATCAACTGGAATCCTTCAATGGCGGCTTCGCCTATAACGCCGCCTGTGCTTATGCTCTCGCTGGCAAAACAGATCTCGCCTTTCAATGGTTAGAGACTTCATTAAGAGCGGGCTACACCAATCTTGAACACGTCAAAACCGATAGCGATCTCAATGGACTCCACGATGATCTACGTTGGGCATCGTATCTTGGTCGCGTCAAAGAAGCTGCCAAAGTAGCTGCAGCATTGTGGAATTCGGACGCGTGGAATACACCATATGCCGATCAGCTCAGTGAAGAAGAGCGCGTGGCAGGCTTGTCGAAATTTTGGGCCGAAGTCAAATACAACTTCGTCTTCACCAACACGCTGAAAAAACTCGATTGGGATGCGGTTTATCTCAAGTATCTGCCACGCGTAAAAGCCGCTGCGAGCACAGCCGAGTATTATCGTATCTTGATGGAGATGTGTGCTCTCTTGCAGGATGGGCATACCAACATTTCTGCACCAGAAAAACTCTACGGCAGCGAATTCACCGTACCACCATTTCGCACGCGTCTGATTGAAGGCAAAGTGATCATCACTGATGTCGCCGATGCCAGCTTGAGCGAACAGGGCATTGTTCGCGGGGTCGAAATCACGCGTGTCGATGGCATCGACGCCAAAGCTTGGGCACGTAAGAACGTCGCTCCTTATGTAAGTGCTTCCACTCCGCAAGACCTTGACAGCCGTATCTTTGGCTCACAATTCTTGCTTGGTAAGAAAGGCGAACAACCACAAGTCGAGTTCAAAGATGCCAGTGGCAAAACATGGGCCAAAACGATCGAACGCGTGAGCTACGGCAAACGTAATCAAGGCATCGTCAGAGCAGGCCCATTCTCATGGAAAATGTTGGATGGCAATATCGCCTATGTGGCACTGAATTCTTTTGGCGACGATACTGCAGCGAATGAGTATTTGAAGAACTTCCCTGAGATCAGTAAAGCCAAAGCGATTATCTTTGACGTTCGCGAAAATGGTGGTGGCAACGGTGGCGTCGGCTACAAGATCCTAGCGACGCTGACAGATAAAGCAACGCCCACCAGTCACTCGCAAACCCGCGACTACAAGCCAAGCTACCGCGCTTGGGGTCGTCCCGATACCAACTTTGATTTCGATGCCTGGTCCTTCCCTGCTCATGGCAAGTTTCACTTCCAAGGCAAAGTGATTGTGTTGACTTCTCCTCGCACCTACTCTGCGGCAGAAGACTTCGCGGTGGCCTTCGATGTGATGAAACGCGGCACAATTATGGGAGAGGCGACTGGTGGCAGCACCGGGCAACCTTTGTCTTTCAGCTTACCTGGCGGAGGCAGTGCCCGCGTCTGCACCAAAAATGACACCTATCCCGACGGCAAAGCCTTCGTTGGCGTAGGTGTACAAGCACACGTCGTAGTCACTCCAAAACTCGACGATTATCGCCAAGGTCGCGATACGGTATTGGAGGCCGCGATCAAAGCTCTCAACTAAATCAAGCTCCACGCTTGGCACAGGTTTGACAGAAAAACCGCGTGCCAAGCACTTAATAGCAATCGCTGTTATGCTCCGATGCTTCGCACATTCACTTCGCAATATTCACCATGAGCATTCCAGCTAGAACACCAGACTACTTTCACGTCGATGTCTTTGCCAGCAACAGCTTACGCGGCAATGGTTTGTGTGTATTCCCCCAAGCGGATCACTGGTCTACACAGCGTATGCAAGAGTTGACGCGTGAAATGCGCCAATTCGAATCGATCTTTTTGCAGCGCGTCAGCGAACATGGCGCCGAGGTTCGCATTTTTACGATGGAAGAAGAACTAGGCTTTGCTGGACACCCTTTGCTCGGTGCAGCAGCGGTTTTGCACCGCATGTTCAAAGCACCTCAAGATCAAGAGGTAGAACACCGGTGGACATTACAATTGCAAGATCGTCGGCACGTGCAGGTCTATACCAAACGGAAAGCTAAGGCCTTCAGTTGCACCATGAATCAGGGCGAGGCTGAAATCTCAGATAAGATCGCACAAGATGCGCTATCGCAAATCTTGAACAAGCTTTCCCTCACCGTCGATGATCTCGATCCTATCCATGCTGCTCGTGTGATATCCACTGGCCTTGCTTACCTCGTTCTGCCGGTTCGAGGCGAAGCTCTTGCACGCACCAAAATTGTCGGAACCCAGCTGGAAGCCGCATTGCAAACATTGGGGGCGAAGTTTGTGTTCGTGGTCGACGTAGCCCACAAAGAAATACGAACATGGGATAACTTAGGGCAAGTTGAAGATATCGCCACTGGAAGCGCCATCGGCCCAGCGATCGCCTATCTGTTAGAGAGCGGACTGGCCAAGGTGGGAGAGCAGGTCACATGGCAGCAAGGTCGATTCACAGGACGGCCCAGTCAATTACTGGCCTGGGTCGATGAACAGCACCAAGTCTGGGTCAGTGGCGAAGTGTGGCCCTATGCCTCAGGCTATTTTGATTGTGATCTTGATTAATAACGAATCGACAATTCAATAAAACTATTTTGTAAACTAAAAAGTTTACTTAAAAATGGAGTTCGGCTATGATCTGAACTCAATCACTTTTCAATATTTCCGAGCATTTCAAATATTGAAGCTGGAACAAGTTCACATGAAACACCGTCTCCTCATCATCGCCGCCTGCCTATTAGCACTACTCTCGACTGTTGGCGCTGCGCTGCCTTATCCAATTTTGCCGCCCTTGTTCGCCGCCGATGCGAGCAATGATCTGAATCACTTTCTAGGCTTACCACCAAAATTACTGTTTGGTGTAGCGCTCAGCATTAATCCGCTCGGGCTCTTGATTGGCACTGCTTTGTTGGGGCCAATGTCTGATCGCTACGGGCGCCGTCCTGTGCTGTTAGCGAGCGCGATTGGCGCGGCGATTGGTCATGCCATCACGGCGTGGTCTCTCGTCATTCAAAACTATCCTCTGTTCATCTTGGCGCGCTTCATTACCGGCCTACTCGAGGGCAATGCCTCGGTGGCGCGCGCCATGTTGGCCGATAAGCTCGAAGGTGATGAACGCGTGCAGGCATTGGCATGGCTCAACGGCGCGGTTTACAGCGGCTGGTTGGTTGGCCCTTTGATCGCAGGTATCACTTTGCAATGGGGCGTAACCGTACCATTCTGGGTGGCGACAATTGCTTTATTGATGACCGCGGCCATGGTCGCTATCGCATTGCCGAAAGAACGTCCGTCGCATCTGAGTACATCATGGTGGCAAGTCGCGAAGTCTAAGCATTCGTTCAATCTCTTGAAAGTGCCAGAGCTCAAACAGCTTTTCATCATTCAACTAGCGTACACCAGCGGCGTCACCGCTTTCTATGATTTCTTTCCCTTGTGGTTGGTCGAAGTGCCTGGCTACCACTCGAAAGGCATTGCGTGGGTCACGGCGGCTCTGTGTGGTGTGATGGCCTTGTCCTCTCTTGCCGCAGGCCGTCCTAGCACACGCCCTCCACTCGAGCGCATCCGCTTTCATGCCTTCTGCGCCGCCGCTGCGGTGGCTGCCGTCGGGCTCGGCAATAGTTGGATAGGCATCGCGGCTATCATCGCATTTGGCTTTCCGAATGCCGTCTATAACGCTGTCTTGCCGAGTTGGTGCTCGGAACGTTTCGGTCATCTGGGACAAGGTGCGGTGATGGGCTTGATCTCCACCACCTTTTATCTCGCCAATATTTTGATCGCTCTACTCGGCTCTCTATTGACGCTGATCGATACCCGCATCATCTTGATATTCGGCGCCACGCTCAGCATTTGGGCCGCATGGCGCATTGGTCATTGGCACGCCGAGTTGGTGGCAAAAGATAATGCCGAAGCGGCGGAGAGTGCATTGTGAAGTCAGCCGACCGCATACTCTTCACGCTCAAGACCCGCGGCCCTTTGAGCGCGCAGCAATTGGGTAGCGAACTCGCCATAACCTCAATGGGTGCCCGCAAACATTTGGAGCAATGGCAAGAACTAGGACTGGTCGACAGTTTCGATCAAGCCGAAAAACAAGGCCGTCCCACGCGCTACTGGCAATTGACCGCCGCAGGTCATGCGCGTTTTCCAGATCGGCACAGTGATCTCACGCTGCAAATGATTAACTCAGTGCGTGAAGTATTTGGCGAGCAAGGCCTGAATAAATTGATCGCCAATCGCGAACAGCAAAGCCTCGCTACTTATCAAACTAAACTGGGGCAGTACAAGAGTCTACGCGCCAAGGCCAAGGCGTTGGCACAGCTACGCGATGAAGAAGGCTATATGGCGGAGTTAGTCACACACGAGGAAGGTGGTTTTCTCCTGATAGAAAACCACTGCCCGATTTGCGCGGCAGCGAGTGCGTGCCAAAATTTTTGTCGTTCAGAATTAGCGGTGTTTCAGCAGGCACTTGGTGATGAGGTGGTCATTCAGCGCCAAGAACACTTACTCAGTGAGGGGCGACGCTGTGTGTATTGGATTAAGCAGGCTTGAGGCGCCGCATCCACCGAAATCAACCACGCAGTTTCTGCAAAGCCGCACTCGCCCCTTGCTTCTCCAAGACTTCTTCCAAAGCTGGCAATAAAGGTCCGAGCATTTCTTGCATGAGATTGCGCACGGTATCGACCACGACTTGCGTTTGTCTCTCGATTTCGATATTGACCTGATCGCCGACTTTTTTTTGCCCAAACACGGTCATGCGTAAAGTCTCAGGAATCAGCCACACCTCGAACCAATTCTCTTCGCGATTCGCTTCGGCGATCGTTAAGCTCGCACCATTGATGGCGATATAGCCCTTAGCAAAGATGTAGCGCATCCACTGTGATGGCACGGCGAAGCGCAGCACATAATTGTTTTCGGTTTGACGGATTTGCGCGATCTCGGCAACAAAGTCGACGTGCCCCGATAAAGGATGGCCGCCGATCTCGGCGCCGTCTTTGGCTGCGCGTTCAACGTTCACTTGGCCATCTTGAAGATAGGAACCGAGGGTCGTGATATTCAAACTTTGCTGCATGATGTCGAAGTCGGCGGCATTCTCATGCAAAGCAGTGACCGTCAAACACACACCATCCGTGGCAACACTGGCACCGATCGCGAGATCGGTATCGAATCCCGCAGGAAAAGCTAGGCGTATGGTGCGCAAACCCGGTTTATCATGAATTTCAGCGATACGAGCAACGCCTTGGACAATGCCAGTGAACATAGGATTCTGACCTTCAAAAATGGAATTCTCGCTCGGCAGACGCTGGTCTAAACCCCAATCTTTACATCGGCTAAAGGTGCAAACATTTCGTGCGTCATATTCACGAAGTGTTCGCGTAACCAGCGATGTGCTGGATTGCGGGCGTCGCGTTCATGCCAGAGCATATCCACGTGCACATCAGGCGTTTCGAAAGGCAATTCCTTCCACACCAAAGATTCACTCATGCCCGTGGAGGCGATAAAGTGTAATGGTAACACGGTGATGAGATCGGAATTGGCCACCACCTTACCGCCAGTGAAGAATTGATTCACTGTCAGCAAAATACGGCGTTCGCGCCCCATCTTAAGCAATTCATCATCGATCAAACCATGCGCGCGGCCGGAGAAGCTGACTAAGCAATGATTCGCAGAACAATATTTATCCAAAGTGAGTTCTTCGTTTGCTAAGGGATGATTCTTACTCATCACGCACACATAGTGCCCCGAGTACAAACGTTCGTGACGAATTGGGCTACGTGAGGCACCTTGCCCACCTGAGAGCTGGGCGACAATCCCCGGAAAGAAACCCACCGCGATATCGATATCGGCTTGAATCAGGAGTGGGCGTGGATCTCGCGTGGTGAGCGGCACCATACGTGCATTCATATGCGGTGCTTCGCGTTCAAAGGCCGTGATCAAAGTCGGCATCCACAAGGCGGCGGTGGAATCCGCCATCGCCATTCTAAACGTGGCGACGGCTTTGGAAGGGTCGAAACTGGTCGGTGCGATCGCTGCTTCCAAGGTCGATAAAGCCTCGCGTACCGAGGGCCAGAGAATTTCGGCGCGAGGCGTTGGCTTCACACCATAGGCGGTACGGATCAGAAGTTCATCATTAAGCGAATAGCGCAAACGCTTAATCGCATTCGAAACAGCGGGCTGCGTCATCGCTAATTTGTCTGCGGCACGGGTCAAATTTTGCTCGACCATGACGGTGTCAAACACGCGCAAGAGATTCAAATCTAAGGTCAAGAAATTCATAAGCTGCTCTGAAAGATATCAATATGCTGGCATTGTAGCTTGATTAGCACAGATGCCAAGCCCAGAGACGCCCAATTCGGGCGGCGATAGCCGACTCCCAACTAAACTTTATTTCGCACTACATGCACCAATTGAGGGAAGCCGAACACGGCGCACGATGAAGAGCGCACTCTCTGCGCAAAGCTAGTGCAGATTCGACAGCATGACGATAACCAGAAAATAAGATTATGACGGGCTACTGCGCAAGTTTGATGCACAAGTGAACAAAAACTTTTTTTGCCTTCAATACGCGCTACAAAAATAAAAACGCCAGCCGAATGATCGGGCTGGCGTTTTAACTAACTAAGTCGGCTAGTTCTATACAGCTAGATTAGGCCAAGCGTTGTGCCAATGCGGCTTTGGTCGCTTCCAACTCTGCTGGC
>CAYWNE010000091.1:0-15486 GCA_964459555.1 uncultured Burkholderiaceae bacterium
CCGCACTGACCGCATCAAGATCGGCATCAATTTCCGCTAAATCGCGCGGTGGTTGATATTGGTAGAAATGGCGATTGAATGGAATTTCATAACCAACGATGCCGATTTGCTGGTCTTTATCGTCCTTCTTGCTGGCATCGATCCATGCGTCAGGCACGTGCGGTTGCACTTCTTTTTTGAAGTAGGCTTCGTTGACTTCATTCACGCTGCGGCTAGGGTCGAGCCCGACGTTTTCAAAATCGCGTAAATCACCATCGGCTTTGTATTCGATAGTTTTGCCCGCATGTTCTCCCACGCCTTCAAACAGGCCGTAAATAGGATCGGCTTTGGCTTTGTGTATTTTTTTGATGACGGCTTGCGCTTCTGGGTTCTTCCAACTCACTGCTGATTCGATGGCTTTCTTATCTTTGGCGTCGAGGCTGATAGCGGCAAGCTTGGCTGCTTTCGCGACAGCGTCTTCGTAGCCATTCATATCATCACATTGTGCGGTACCAATCTGTGCTTGCAAGGCTTTGGCTTTCAGCATGGTGGCTTTGGCGTTAGTCCATGTGCTGCGATCTAGCAGGTCTTTGATTTGCTTTTCTTTGAGATCGGCGAAATGGGTCTTGATGTAACGACGGATCGCTTCTTCGTGGCTGCTGAGGTCGCCATAGTGAGCGCAATCGGGAGCGTCGCTCCAGACCGCGTTGGGTAAATCCGCAAATTCGGCATAAGCCCATTGCATAACGCTATTCAAGGCACCTGATTCAAAACGCAGTGTGGCAATACGCTCATCTGAGAATTGGTAAGACTGGCGCAGTGGGCGTTCTATGGTGATGCGGCGATAACCAAATTCGTGGGTTTTGAAAATCTTGGCGGCGAAAGTTTTGGCGGCTTCTGTTTTTGGATTGGCCGATTGGCGACCGCGATTACTCTTGGCTTCTGCAGGCTTATCAAGCTCACGTGCATCGACCACTTCGAAGTTACCAAAGCACTTGGTGATGGTGGCGATATCATCGCCGCTCATTTCGTTACGCTTACTGCCTAAAGACTTACGCATCTTGCCGCAGAGGTTCGCGCCGTTAATCAATTGCACTTGGCCTTTGCGTGTGGGCGCCTTTTTGTTCGACAGCACCCAAACATAAGTCGCAATACCGGTGTTGTAGAACATATCGGTCGGCAAGGCGACAATGGCTTCGAGTAAATCGGCTTCTAAAATGTAGCGACGAATTTCGGATTCACCGGAACCCGCGCCGCCTGTGAACAAAGGCGAGCCATTGAGAATAATGCCAATGCGACCACCACCATCTTTAACATCGCGCAATTTACTGATGAGGTGCAGCAGGAATAATAAAGAGCCATCGGAAACCCTTGGCAAACCAGCCCCGAAGCGTCCGTCGAAGCCTTTCTCTGTATGTTCCCTAACGATATCGTCTTCAATTTTTTTCCAATCGACACCGAATGGCGGATTAGAGAGCATGTAGTCAAACTTGGTGGCGTGAAGCTGATCGTTTGAAAGCGTATTACCGAGCTTGATATTGCCAACTTCTTGGCCTTTGATCAGCATATCGGCTTTACAGATCGCGTAACTCTCGGGGTTCAGTTCTTGACCATAAGCACGCATCACGGCATTGGGGTTGAGCTCATGCACATATTCCATCCCCGCCGACAAAAAGCCGCCTGTACCTGCGGTGGGGTCGTAGATGGTGCGGATAATGCCGGACTTGGTGAGCGCCTCGTCGTCTTCCATGAACACCAGCGAGGTCGTCAGGCGCACGATGTCACGCGGGGTGAAGTGTTCACCCGCAGTTTCGTTCGAGCCTTCAGCGAAGCGGCGGATCAATTCTTCAAACACCAAGCCCATGTCGTGATTGGAGACGGCTTTGGGCGTTAAATCCACAGTGCGAATTTTTTGCACCACTTTGTAGAGCAAATTGGCGTCGTTCAACTGGCCGATAAATTCAGCGAAGTTGAAGTATTCAAAAATCTCACGCGCATCTTTGGAGAAGCTTTGAATATAGCTTTCTAAGTTGGCCTTGATACCGCTCTCGCCCAATTTGGAGAGATCCATTTTGGAGGTATTGAAAAAGCTCAAGGCACCCGTGGCGCGCAACAACAACTTCTCTTGCGCTTCTTCGGGCAGATTCATTTTCTGAACCTTCTCGTACTCAGCGAGCACGGCTTCCTTACTGCTTTCTAATACGCACTCTAAGCGACGCAATAAGCAAAACGGCAAAATGATACGGCCATACTGACTTTGTTTGAAGTCGCCACGCAGAAGATCAGCGATGGCCCAAGATTCGGTGGCTAGGTTGTTGGAGGTGGTGGTCATATTTCGATTCTATGGAAAATGCTTGTATCTCGCGAGCCGCAGGCACTTCAAAACAACTGCTCAGTTTTCGCTCGAGAATAAGCTGCTCATCATAGACGATTGGACCGCAAATCGGAACAGGAATTCCCTGTATTTGATCAAGATTTGTTGGGAGAAATCTGCTGGTTGCGTGTTTGTTTGGTGTTAGTCTTACACGGCATTGATTGCGCGCCTTTAAAATTCAGATCTTTACATGTAAACATCCGGCTAGCATTAAGCTAAGCGCATCCGCTACCCGCGCAACGTCATGGGATTGTATGTGCAACTTCAAACACTTTGCACATGGTGTCGCTCAAGTTGATTTTCTTCTGCTTCCACTGGACAATCACAGCTCCGATCGCAAAAGGAAATTTTCATGAGCAAAGTTTATCTAATCGATTCAGCAGGAACGACAGCCAATCTGCAGCGTGTTCGCTGCAAAAATGAAGATCACGAATTGCAGCAGCTGCTAGAGAAAAATCCACACTTGCTGCCGAGTGATCAGATCAATCCGAATGATCCACCGCGTTGGTTGTTGGTGAAGCGCGAGATGCCTGTGGTTGATCCGGCGACGGGTGGTGATCGGTGGTCGATTGATTTCCTATTCGTTGATCACATGGGTGTGCCGACTTTAGTGGAATGCAAGCGTTGCGACGATACGCGATCACGGCGCGAAGTTATCGCGCAGATGCTGGAGTATGCTGCGAATGGACATCAGTATTGGAGTTCCGAAGAACTGCTGGCGCATGCGCAAGATTCGGCTGGCGGTTTAGACGCTCTACAGCGTTGGATTACTGAAAACAATGGGGCGAGCGATGTCACGCAATTCTTTGAAAACGTGATCGCCAACTTGCGCCGTGCCACCATGCGTCTGGTGTTCTTTCTGGAAGAGTCCCCCAATGAATTGCGAAGCCTGGTGGAATTCTTGAATGGACAACTCAAGGAAACCGAAGTCCTGCTGGTGGAGGCAAGGATGTATGACTCACCCGCTGGTCGCGTTGTATCGCCTTGGCTGTTCGGCTATACCGAACAAGCGCGCGTCGCTAAACGCGAGTCTCGCGCCCAGCTCACACGAAGTACCAGAGTCTACGGTGAGAATGCTTACTACGAAGCCCTGCGCAGTTCTGCGACCGAAGGTCATCAAAAAGCTGTCTGCGACTTTATCAACTACTATGCCGACAATCATGCTCACGCCACTGCGTGGGTGTATCGCGCATCGGCGATTCTGCTTCTCCAAAACATCTTGCCAACGCGTGGCTTACTCAGCATAGGACGCAAGGCTGAGTTGAATTTGTTCTTAGGCTATTGGGCAAAAGAACAGTACCCCGATATGAGCGATCGCCAAGTGGCTGTGGTGCGAGAATTTGCACAAAAGCTTGGCAAGATCTTAGGAAGAGATTTCAAAGAAAGTGATTTGCAACGCTTCCCCACTATCAAAGCAAACGACTGGCTGCCACACATTGATGCTGTGCGTGATTTGATTGTGGAGATGAGTGCGCGGTAAATTCTCGAAACGGATGTTCAAGTGCGGTGGGCGATCAACACTCACCGCCCCAAACACCGCCGTTTCAAATCCGCATTGCTAATCGAGTAGCAATAACTATTGTCACGCTTCACTTTACCGAGGCAGTAGTTTTTTTGATCGCTGTTGCTGATCGAATAGCAGTAAGAGGTTTCGCCTTTGACTTCAGCGAGACAGGCGTTCTTGCCGTCGCTGTCTTTGATGGAATAGCAGTAGCTCGACTCATTCTTCGCGGTGCCTAAGCAGGTATTTTTTGCATCGTAATCGTTGATCGAATAGCAGTAGCTGGTATCGCCTTTGACTTTAGCGAGGCAGGCGTTTTTGGTATCGGATTTATTGATGGAGTAGCAGTAGCTGGCGTCTTTCTTTGCCGTGCCTAGGCAGAGGTTTTTGCTGTCTGAGTCGTTGATCGAGTAGCAGTCGCTGCTGTCTTTGGCTTGCGCTGTTTGAATCAGTGGCAGGTTGGTGATGAGCGTGAGCGCGATGAGGGCTTTTGCGATTGATTTGAACATGATGAGCTGGTGGTTGTGTGATTGATGTCGCTATCATAGGTTTTTTGTTGAGTTCGTTCAATTGTTGTGGGTTTTGCTTTGGTTTTAGCGATTCAGCGGTGATCAGGAAAAGCTTAACGACAATGGGCCCCTGCCTTGAATGAACAAATACCGTGCGACGATCGGGGGGATCGGCGGTTGGTGGGAGAATGAACCTGAGTGGTTTGCCTCGTCTAAAAATCTGAGCTGAAAACCGAACGACACAGGCCCCCTGCCTTCACAGGGGCGACTGTCAAGAAGATGTCGTTCGAGAGGAGGTTAAGAGAGGTGTGTGGAGGAGCTTACGTGAGTCAGCGTGATTCACAAGAAAGATGAATCCGGCTCACCGATCCATCTTTCAGTTATCACCACTCTGCTTTTTCGTTCATTTCACCCCATGCATCCATTTCTGAATGAACGGTGCCAAAGCGAACAAGAGTAGACTGGCGCCGAGTAGAGAGTAGAAGCCGAATGAGTAGCCATGAAAGGCGGAAGCGATGGACATGCCCTTATCGCCGCTGACATATCCAGCGAAAATGCCCGATAAATTATTGCCGATGCCTGTCGATAAAAACCAACCGCCCATGCCAAGGCCGACCAAACGAGGTGGCGCGAGTTTTGTTACCATTGAAAGCCCAATCGGCGAGAGGCAGAGTTCGCCAATGGATTGCAAGGCGTACACAGCAATCAGCGTCCAAAATGGAATCTTCTGCTGTTCATCGACGAGGAAAGACAGCGCATACATCAACAGTCCGAATGCTGTCGCATTGCCAAGCAAACCGCAGGCGAATTTTTGCGGCACGGTCGCTTCACGTTGTCGTTTGGCGAGGAAAATCCATAGCGCAGCCACAAGCGGTGCCATGAGAACGATGACCAAGGAATTCACACTTTGGAACCAACCCGTTGGGAAGACAAAGCCTCCCAAATTACGGTCGACAATTTCACTGGCAAGGAAAGTGAATGAGCTACCGGCTTGTTCGAAGAACATAAAGAAGATCACGTTAAAGCCGAAGATCGTCAACATGGCGATAACACGATCGCGCGCCACTGTGCCGATACGCAGGCCTTCAATCAAGAGTGCCACGCTGAGTGCAACAAACATCGCGCCGAGCAACCATTGTATGGTGGTGGCGCTACAGGTCAGTAGTCCGTAAGTCGCTGGGATGATGAGCAGCGCGCCACCTAACACAGCGGCAAGGCGCTTGCCTTGGCCCTCCGTAACGATCGGTGCGCCTATCCCTTTGAGTTGTCGGCGCCCCAGGGCAAACCACAGCAAGCACATCAACATGCCACAACCGCCCGCCATGAACACTGCTTTGTACGCGGGCATTTGGCTAGTGCCAAACACCTTCTCGGCTAACAAGCCTGTGAACAATGGCGCAATAAATCCTCCGGTGTTAATGCCCATGTAGAAAATCGTGAATCCGACGTCGCGGCGGGAATCGTTCTCCGCGTAGAGCTTGCCCACTAGGCTCGAGATATTCGGTTTAAAAAAACCATTGCCGACGATGATGGTAGCAAGACCGAATTTAAAGACTTCAGGATCTGGATAGGCAATCATGAACAGACCGCTAGCCATGATGACGGCGCCGAGTAGGATCGCATGTTGGTAGCCAATCACACGGTCTGCCAAATACCCGCCAATCAGAGCACTGGCGTACACCAAGGCAAGGTACGAGCCATAGACAAAATTCGCTGCTGCTTGCCCCGATGGATCACCTTGATGGAATTGGGCCACGATATACAGCACTAGCGCCCAACGAATACCATAGAAGGCAAAGCGTTCCCAAAATTCCGCCATAAACAGCATCCACAAGGGCGCGGGGTGCCCCCAGAGCTGACGAAATTCAGACGCATTTGGAAGAGGATGATGTGGAGCGGTGTTCGCTGTTGTCATAAGAAATTCGCATTCAAAAAGTTGAAGAGATAAGGAATCAAGTGGATCGGCCATAACGGGGCAGATGAAGCGAGCGTCTAGAATTCGTCATCGCACATTCAAGCGGGTTGGGCGCCTTCTTGCCGCCGCGTTGATTAATCTTGTAAGGCGTGGTCTTCCCATAACGCAGAGTTGATCTTCCACTGCCCGTCTTCTTTGATGAATTGCAGGAGCTTATCGCCCTGCTGTTGAAACGCTTTGCCATCGATGACGCCGTGCTTACCATAGAGGCACTGGCGCTGCGCGATATTGCCAACGATTGCAGTCGTGCTACTGACTTCAAATTCTTCGAAGTCACGCAAATAACCATTGGTGAGAATGACTTGGCGCGGGCGAATAAATTGTTCGAGATTACTCGCCTTGAATCGCTCTCCTACCCTATTGTTGAACAAAGCGGCAGATTGGCACATCGCCATGAGGCGTTCAAATTGGGGCACTGCGCCATCGCGATTACTAAACAATTCAAAATAGTGTCGAGTCAGGCGATTGATGAGTAGCTCATCACGTGAAATCGAATACACGTGCAAGAGTTCACTGCGTGAATCATTGGCTTCTTGTAGAACCTCGTCAAAGCGCAGCCCTAGACGCTGCAACAACTGAATAGACTTCTGATTCTCTGGCATCACCGTGGCGAGTATGCGCTGATCATGACAACGATCCACCACGTATTCGAGCATCGCATGGCTCGCTTCACGCGCATACCCCTTACCATTGTGCTGAGGTAGAAAGGCAAAGCCGATATCGTGAAAGGCAAGATAACTGCGCTTGATCATGCTCACAATTCCGATTGCTTCCGCGGTCGTGCGCAAATGTACGATCCAATAGGAGATCGCTTCATTATCACGAATGGTTTGAATATAGCGTGACGCATCTTTCAAATTGCGTACTTGCCGATCGCCGATATAGTGTAAAAAGCCTGGTGAATTCAACAGCGCCAAAATGAAAGCAGCATCGCTCACGTCTGGTTCACGCATGAATAAGTTTTCACTGAAAAACATCGGCATTCCCCTTACTACTGCGCACAATTGTGCCTATGAAAGTGGGACAGTGTAGTGAGTTTAGCGAAGCGGCGCATGTAAAAAAACGCTATCGCTTGTAAAAAACAATGAGCGGGATCGTAGGCTAGTTCTGACGATGGCGACGTCGAAAGGCACTCGGCGAAATGCCAAACTGCCGCGTGAATGCGCGCGACAAATGGCTGGCGTCATGAAACCCTAAATCCATTGCCAAGTCGGTTACGGGTAGTTGGGTGTTCATGAGTTTTTCGCGCGCTGTTTCTAGGCGTCGCTGTAACAGATAGCGATGCGGTGTTTGCCCGAAGCTAGCCGCAAATTCACGCGCAAAATGAGAAGCGCTCATCCCCGAATACGCGGCGATTTGCTTTAGTTTCAAATCTTCACTGAGATGCTCTTCCATATAGCTTAAGGCACTGTGCATACGAAAATAGTTACTCGGGACTTGGCCTTGCTTTGCCTTTGGTGCTGCAATCGGTTGGTTATATTGCGCAACCAGATGCGCCGCCAACGCAAGCGCGAGGTGATCGCATGACAACCGAGAGAGATGGCTGGCGTGGCGCTGTGCTGAAATCAATTGAGCGATGGCCGCCGACACAAATGGATCATGACGATACTGTGTTTCAGGAAGACAAACTAAGGGCCGTTCGTGAGCGATGGACTCGCGCTCGCAGGCTTCGTCTACTTGAGTGCTCGGTTGAACATGGTTGACACAAAGTGCCTGCACCAAGCGCTTGGGCAAAAACACATTCACGATGTCGCAACTACTGTGACGGCTCCATTCACTGGCCGTACCTGGCGGACAAATACGAAAATGCCCTGCTTCCAGCCCACCTTCCCATACTGGTTCGCCATTGCTCCAAATGCGTGTACTGAGCGGTGCCAACAACAAAGAAATGCGGTAGTCGCTCTCCAAAGGCCGCGCTTTAAGAATCTTGGAATTACCCCGATCGCATTGCCAGCGCAGAAGAGAAATGCGTGACTGTGGCAGAGCAGGAATGACCGTGCTCGGGCGCATACCCAAATCAATTTCCTGCAACCATTGCTGCAGTGATGCTGAACCTATCGATGTTTCTCTTTGCATTTTTCGCACCCTATCCAAGCCCTACCAAGCACACGCAAGCCCTACTAAGCGCAGGCATGCTAAACCAGCTTGTCTCAAAAGGCTATGCGGAATTCCCACTTGTCGCAGTCGAAAATGGCATAGCGCATGTATTGATCATCACTATCATGACATTGATAATCATGATCGACTTAAGTTCCTTAAGCCGCAATTCCAGTGAATGCAAAGCGCTTTGAAAGTTTAAATTGTCGCACCTTAGAGATCCCATTAGCTTCATGCAAATCACAGCCAAGCTGCCTACTCTCTCATTTGCAAGCGCAATCTCACTAATCCAATTTACTTCGTCTTCTTTCTTCTCGTCGAAGTTCAAAACAAATTTTTAAGTTCAAAAATTATTTTTCTAGGTTTTGCAGTCTTTAACAAAAATGATCGCAGTTTGCCAATTAGCCTAAGAAATTCTTGCGCTATATTTCGCCGCTACTCAATTGCTACTCAACTGATAAGCGTTCTCGCATCGATTCTTGGAGAGCCGACTTCGTGAACCGAATTCACCCTTCAAGAAAAGTATGAACACCGATGGTGCAGTGCATGCGGGTAAGTGGTTAAGAGGAGTAGCCACAATTTTTTCACTCCTCACTGAAGTTGATTTTTACAAAAAGGAAGATCATGAAAAAACGGGGATTATTACTTGTATTCGTATGTGCATTTGCAGTAACAGCTTGGAATGCTAGCGCAGTTCCAAAGTGCCCACCGGGCTACCATTGGGCACAGGTTGGCTTTGAACGCTGGGCTTGCGTTCCTGATCTGCCACCAGTCGGGCCTGTCAATGAAGAGAAGCGATAACGCAACCAGCATTGAGATGGATCGTCTCTCGAGTTGCCCAGTCGTAGCAACTCGGTTCGTCAATGCGTGATGCCTCCTCCCTCTGTTCGCATCGCTTTTCTTTGTCATTGATGAACTTCACGAACACCGCGAGCGGTGTTCGTTTTTTTATTGTTTTGAAAAATCATCATAGAAACATGGAAACGAAATACGTACGCAGTTTACTGACGGTGATTGAACATGGTTCGATCGTCGTCGCAGCAGAGAAAGAGAACGTTACGCCTTCAGCGGTTGGGCAGCGCATTCGTTGTCTTGAACAGGAGCTTGGTATAAAGCTCTTTATTCGTTCGGGCCACGGCATTACGCCGACGGTAGAATGCAAACAGCTCATCCCTAAATTCCGGCAGGTAGTTGAACTTAGTGGCCAGTTGAAATATTGGCGAAAACGAAGTCGTGATCACCATCTAAAACTTGGCGTTATGGTGTCGGCGATGTGCGCATCTGTGCGTGGCTTTGTACCGCAGTTCTTTTCCGATCTCAAAGCCACTCATGTCAGCCTTCGAGTTGGCAAACAAAATGAGATCATACAAGACTTAGTCGACTCCTATCTCGATTACGCCATCATTGTAGACTCCCACGATACCCCAGAAAACTTGGTGTACTACGACACCCTGCTGCACGACAAATTGTACTTTTTGTCGAAGACGCCAAGTCGTGAATCGGTATTCCAAAGGCTATCAAGCGAGCCCATCGTTCGCCTTGTTGAAAACCTCGGAGGCAAAGACAGAATCATGCGCTTCCTCTCCGACCACACACTCTATCCACAGATCGCACTCGAAACCGATTGCACCAGCTTACTACTGGAGTCTGTGCAAGCAGGGATAGGAAATTGCTTACTGCATCAGTCGAGTTTTAGGGATCGTGACACATCAATGTTCAACAAAATTTTGATTGATGATCCGCGTTATCAACGTGAGCTGCTTCTGTATGGTCGTGCGCCACATGATCAACAACACGTACAGAAGATGATTATGCTTCTCAAAAGAGCTTATGCCTAAGCGCTCCTTGCGATCGAACTAAGGATTTTTAATTTCAAAAAATGTCGAGTGCGTTTTCAATACACACTCATCAAAACCGTGCTTGGAAACGACACTAAAAGGCGAAGAGGATTGATACATTCGCGCTGCGCTGATTTGAAGCGCGAAACTTAAATTTCGAAAACCAACTGAAGAAATACTCAACCATGAAATTAAATAAGCTCTCCTACATTGCTGCCACATTGCTTGCGCTCAGCCCATCGACAGCAGCTTCGGCACAATCAAATACCTTGACTTCGTCTACAGACACGACGTTCTCGCTGACCTGCAAGGTGGCGCAGCTGATGCCTGTGTTACTTCCGAGCGGCTTGCTTGCAGAGTGTGCATTGCTAGGAGCTGCAATTGTTGATCCCTCAACTTCTCCCAACAAACCAACACCTTCAAAGCAAAAAGCTTTATCCATCGTCGATCCGCGCAATGGCCCACAAACTGGGACTAAGAGCGGAAAGTAAATTTCTAATGAAGATCGCCAAATTCTATTTTCCGGCATCTTCATTGGAACTTACATTCGACCGAGCGCCGATACGTCACCGCGACATTGAATCTACATATACAACGCAAGAAGTCCCACAATCGAAGTGTCCTCGCGAATAAGGTTTCTTCAAGACGGCCGCGCTCAAAAGTTCGGCATCAAAATCGGAGTTCTTTAGAGATGCGAAAGCATCATTCGTATCCATCCCACTTACTTTAGAAGGTTCAATCATGAAATTGAAAGCACAAGCCTCACTTCCTGTAGCACTACTGCTCTGCACGACTGCGCCAGTGTCGGCAAGTTCCTTGGGGCAAGCAAGCACGTTGACGTGCAAAGCAGGACAAATCGCGCCGCAACTATTTTCGCAAGAAGTGATTGCCGACTGCGCATTCGAAAAATCGACCATCGTTGACCCCATGAGTCGCCCCAATACATCACCACGCCCAAAGCAAAAGAGCTCAAGCATTGTCGATCCGGTGACGAACACGAAACCACCGAAGCAGGGCAAATAGAACATAAAGCTGCATCAATTTTCATCGCGCCTCATGCTTACAACATGTGGAGATTATCGAATGCTTTTTAGTGGCTACTTGTTTTCTATTTGGTTTCTTCATTCACTGTTTTCGAGCTGTGCTCAAAAAAGAACGATTCGAAAAATGAGAGTTCTTAGTTGGACCAATAAGTAGCAAGAAATAGCAAGAAACTTTTACTTCAAAAAATGCTGTGGGTACTTTCCAGAGAAATCGATAAGAAGGAAGAAGAAAACAAACTCTCTTTGCAACGATGATTGATATATTTAAGCCCAATTAGAAAACACGCCTACCTTTAAATCAAAACATTTTCTACAGAAAGTCCACGTCATGAAATTAGCGAAACTCACTCGTCACTATAGCGCTGCCTATCCTGAGCACAAGCGCCACTTCGTCAGCACAATCTTCGAATCTATCCCTCGCCAACGACACCAGCCTTTCAGCCACATGCGCCGCGGTGAAATTGATGCCCATGTTATTTCCAAACAGTATGGTTGATGAGTGCGCCTTGCAAAACACCGCAATCGTTGATCCGAATCGCCCTACCGCCGGCCGCCCAAGCTCGAAAGCGGAGATCGTCGATCCCACAACCGGTCGCCCTACCGGCACCAAACCAACAGGCTCGCGCAACGCTACGATTGTGGACCCGAATAACACTAACCCGACGACACGTCCGGTCAAGCAAGGAAAATAAATTTCTAACGACGCCCCTCGCACCAATAAGGGGGGCCAGTGACCTACCGAGGCACACGACAGTAAGTCGCTGCTGCTTATTTTAAAAGTTGAGCACCAAGCCCTCAGACGGACGTATGAAACGCTTTATCAATTCAATACTTTTTAAGATGGCGGCCTTCGCGGCGCTGGGTGTTGTCAGTGGATATGTGCTGATGCAACTCGCCTTCCCACGAGAGCCAGTGGTTGTCACTGGCGATTATCGTTCGTATTCAAATGCGAATACGGCGGTGATCATCGTCTACTCACGAGAATCCTGCCCATACTGTGCAAAAACAAAACAGCATCTCACGCAAAAAGGGGTGCGGTTTGAGCTCAGAGATATCGATCATTCATCACTCTTTCGCTCTCAGTTCGAGCAGCTCAATGGCAAACAGTTGCCATTAATTTTGATTGGCAATCGCCGCATCAACGGCTACTACCCCGACGAGATTGACGTAGCGCTGGCGGCTCAACCACAGACAACCCGTAGCGAAATAGCCGCGCGTTAAAACATCCACCCTCTTTTTTTACCTCGAGCGTATTTGGGCAACGCTCGCGGCTTTCTTTTGCCCATTACAAACGAGGTTGGTACTTAACCGACCTCAAAAAAGGAGAAAACATGAAGAAGTTCTTAGCTGGTTTATCTTTCGGGATCGCCATTGTGGCGACATGTGCTAGTAGCTGGGCTATCGATCACTCGAGGATTTTGTGCGATGGTCAGTGGGTGAAGATCGGTGGGCGCTGGGTTTGCATGCCAAGCCAACCGCAAGGCGGCCAAAATGGCGGTCCGATCGGTCAATAAAACACTGCTCAAGGCGACAAAAACTCTCTAACACCGGAAGCCTCGCTTTCGCCTTGTGCTGAGACCATTTACTTGCCCTTCTCTCATAAAAGGATAAGGGTAAGTATCTGGCATTGAAATTCTGATTCTGCGGAAAAAAAGTCAGTGGGATTCTTACGACACACCTCTCCAAAGCGATGTCATGTTCGAAAAACACTGATTGCAATCGCGGTCATACTTTCCCAATTCAGTTCTCTTCCACGTCCAAAAGTTCAAACTCTTTGATGAAAGCGTCAACCACGGCCTTCGCTTCTTTCTTAGGCGTGTAGTAGAGATGCACGCGCACAATGTAATGCGGCATGACGTAGACTTGCATGATGGTGGCAAAATCGGCGACGCGATTGATACCGCTCATCTTCTGTACCATCCATTTGCCATTGGCAGCTTTCTCGATAGGGCTGAGCTTTTCGACTACATAGCTTTTACCGTAGATCCGTTTGTAGTTATCAATCAGTGCGCTGATGATTTGCTCTTCTCTGCCACTTAAATCAAGCGCTGGTGCGATGGGTCTCTCTACGTCAATGGCGATTTGATAGATCTGGTAGTCGTCACCATCTTTTAAGTCGGGGTTGCTGACGGAGTAGCTGGTCTTTTTGAACTTGACCTTATCGCGTTCAAATTCGTATTCATTCTGAAATTCAAACTTACGAGGAAACTTCGCACGAAACGATACGCCTTGTGCTTTGTAGGTTTTTAGCTCAGGTGCCACTTGCTCTACTTTTTTGCCCTTTGTTTGCGCATGGACAGGTGCAGTTGAAAGCAGCGCTGCTAAGCCATAAACAAAAATCGAATTAGCGAATGTGATAGGCAGGAACTTGAACATACTCGGGCTCAGTAAATAAACTAGGTAACGGTGACTAGGGCTTTCGTGAAAGACAATAAGAATTTTCTGATTGCCGCGACATGAAGAAGGTTGATTTCTATTGGCATGATAAAGGCTAACCAGCTCAGGATTCAATAGCCTGAATTCGACACCACACAAAAAATAGTTTGGGCGCAGCGTGATGGATCAAGCTTCACCATCACGCTGCGCCCAAGGGATATTTTCTGACTGATCAACGTAATTTCAAAGTCGTAATGCGTGGGCAGTGATCGCTAGAGATAATCTTCTGCCCTTTGATTTGATCGACACCAACTTTAACGGATGTTGCGGCGCCGCCTTGCTTGGCATTGAGCGCATCGCTCAGTAAGATGTGATCAAGGCCGACGAAGCCTTTGCATGCGCCCGTCCCCTCAGCTAAAGGGACTTGCGCCATGCCGGGATTACCATCAGAAATCTCTTGCCACATGTAGCGCGTGCTCACTTCACCGTGCTTGCCTTGTTTGTTAGGGCTAGCAGGATCGCTGCCATCGGCGCGTACTTGATCTTTTGGTGGATTGGCAGCCGCCTCTTCATCGAGACGGCGATTGAAGTCACCGAGCAATACGAACAACGGTGTTTTGCTGGCGACGCGCTCGATCCAGTTTTCGAGTGGCGCGATTTGCCGATTCAAAATCTTGCAGGCTTTGTCGTCATCAGTGAGAACATGGCCCGGGTAGCGATCCGTCGTGATCAAATTCGCGCACGAGGATTTGAGATGCACGTTGAGTACGCTCAGATCGGTACCTCCGATATTGATTTTGAGTTCGAGCCCTGGGCGAAGTTTTCTGACTTTATTCGTTTCTTCTTCGTTGTCTTTAATCGCCAAAGCTTCTTCGCTTTTGCATTGCGCCGGCTTGGCGGCAAGCGACTTCTTCCAAGCGAATCCCACCGTTTGGAAGGCATTATGTTCGGCCACGCAAGAATCGTATTCGCCATCGTGTTTGCCGAGGATGGCTTGAATGGTTTCGCGACTCTTCACTTCTTGGAAAGCGATGATGCCTATGCCTTGCTCGGTAATCAGTTTATCGACCGTGCTGGTGAGGCCCGCCATCTTCTCGTCATACCAGGCTTCGCCATTCGTCCAGTTACTCGCATTGAGGCGATAAGCATTGCATGGCGCAACCATCATGCTCTTTTCAAAACCACCAGCTGACGTCTCGACATTGTTCTGGCACTGCTTGGCGCGCTCAGATTCTTCTTTGGTGGGCTCAGTCGCGCCACGGGCAATACGCGGACGCGTGTCGCACCAATTGACTTCGGGCGCGGAGCAGACGGCGAGATGGGTTTTGAAATCAGCCTTGGTACTGGCCCATGCGATGTTAAAAGAGGCAATACCGACTTCATCGGTTTTCTTGGTGCTCTGCGCTTGCGCGAAACTGGGTGCGCTGATGGCGATTGATGTGAAGGCCAAAGCGATGGCGCTGCTTGTTATTTTTTTGCTGAGATTAAGCATGTGATGCTGACTCCGTTTGTGAACTGTAGTGGGTATCAAATACTGGGCGTGCGATTGTATCTGAGAATCCACAGAGCTTAGCTTTTGTGTGAGGGAATAGCGATGCCGAAACAACAATTTTGAGGCATTGTTTGGGGTGGATTTGTATCGGAGTTTTTCTGGTTGAGGTTTTGGTGCGATGATTTTTTTGGGGGATTACTAAATTCGAATTAGGTTGCGACTTCTTTCGAGTTCCTCGGTTCACCAACGCCCCTCACCCTAGCCCTCTCCCGCCTGCGGGAGCGGGAATGTCCATAACACTT
>CAYWNE010000092.1:0-15442 GCA_964459555.1 uncultured Burkholderiaceae bacterium
TGCACGTCAAAAGCGATGTCAATTGTGATGATCTGCCGATCCCGTTCCGCGCCGTCGCGACCAACCTGGAATAGGGTAAGACCGTGATTTTTAATAAAGGCACCTTACATCTGGCGAATCGCGCTAGCATGGCAGCACCGGGCATGTTTGCGCCGGTTGAAATCGATGGTCAACTGTTGACCGATGGCGGCCTCGTCAAAAATCTACCGGTCGATGTCGCCAAACAAATGGGGGCCGATGTCATCATCGCCGTCAACATCGGCACGCCTTTGCTGCCACGTAATCAGCTCTCATCACTGATCAATGTCAGCCAGCAAATGGTGAACATTCTGACAGAGCAAAATGTCGAGCAACAAAAAGCTTTGCTGACTTCCGACGACATTTTGATCGAACCAAATCTCGGTGATATCAGTTTCGTCGACTTCGCGCGTCAAAAGGAAGCAGCAGAGATAGGACGTAAAGCTGCTCTTGCCATCAGCACGAAGTTGCAAGCCTATAGTGTAAGCAGCCAAGAATATGCAAGCCACTTTCAACACGATCCCGATGCCGAGCTACCACCTATCAAAATCGCTTTCGTCGACATCGCTTCCAACGGCATCGTGCCAGAACAAGAAGTTCGGCGTCAGGTCGATATTCAACTCGGTAATGCCTACAGTGCCGAAGAAATCAATCAAAAGCTCGCCAAACTGAATATCTCTCGCGAATACGATGGCATTACACATGAACTGGTCCAACGCAATGGCGAATACGGTGTCAAGATCAATGCGCATGGGCGCGATTGGGGCCCGCATTTTCTGCGCTTCGGTCTAGCGCTGTCGAGTGGTTTTGAAGGTACTGGGGGATTCCGTCTACAAGTCGGGCATCGTCGCCCTTGGCTCAATGATAGTGGCCTCGAATGGCGCAATGATGCCGAGTTTGGTAACACCTTAGGCTTGCACAGCGAACTGCGACAGCCCGTCACCAGCGATCGCAGTCAGATCCTTGCGCCCTACATCGAATTCAACAATAACACCCGCAATATCTACAATGGTGAAACGCGAATCGCTGAGTATGATTTCAAACGCAGTCAAATCGGCATTGACTATATCGGCGAACTTGGTGAGCGCGGCAGTCTCGGTGAATATCGCTTCGGTATCGAGGCAAAAAATTACAAAGTGCGCCCCAAGCTCGGCATGCTACAAGTCAGCGCAGCCGACGGCAGCACCAGTGTCGCTACACTACCCAAGGTCAATCTCCAGCAAGGCGGTATGAAAGCGGGCTTTAGCATCGACCAACTCAGCGACGCCGCTTTTCCGCGCTATGGCTATGCCATCGGTGGTGAACTCTTCATTGGTACCAATAGCGGTGGCGATCGCTACCAAGAACTCAATTTCAATACAACTTGGGCGAAAAGTTGGGACAGCCATAGCCTGAACTTGAAATTTTCCACCGCGGGCTTGTATTTGCCGAACAAAGACGTCTTGGGCATCGGCCCAACACTCGGTGGCTTCCAGCAACTATCAGCTTATCAGCCCGATCAATTTGCTGGCAATTTCATGCTGTATGGCAGCGCCACTTACCTCTATCGCGCTGTCAAGTTTGACCTCGCAGGTCAAAGCCTATTCATGGGAAGTAGCTTTGAATTCGGCAATGTCTGGGATGCGAGTAGTCAGATGTCTTTTGGTAAAACGCGCAAGAGTCTCAGTCTCTTTGTTGGCTTCAATAGTTTCATGGGACCGATGCATGTAGGATTTGCAGTGGCCCCGAATGGCGTGAAGAATTTGTTCTTCCAAGTTGGGCGGCAATAGGTTCTATCTTTTATGAGGTAGAGGGAAAATTGATCCAACTCTAGAACTCGGTAACTTGTTCAAATGGAATTCAAGAGCAATGTGCTCCAAGTTTAGTCATTTATTAAGCCGCCAAGCCCAATAGAAAGTAAGAAATATTAGAGTTTTTATTTATGCCTACGAAGAACTTGAATTGCCTTTGGTAGGCTGAGTGCGAACATGAGTGCCAAGCCAACAAATGCGAGCACCGTGACAGAATCAACCCAAACAGGGACCTCATAAACCGATCGTAAAGCCTTAATTACATATGGCGCTAAACTTACTCCGAGAATAGATCCAATGAACGAAGATAGGCATATTACCGCAACTATCTTGTTCTTTTTTGTGACATTTTTTTCCATTTAAATTTCCTAAACTGACAACCACCTATTGTATTACTAAATCGATTAGCAATGAAACACAGCGATCCCTTGTGGAATCAAGGATAATGTCGACTAACTCAATTTTTCGCTTTTCTCCGCGATCGGAATACCCATGGAAATTAAAGTCAACTTTCTCGATAAGCTTCGCCTAGAAGCGAAATTCGATGATTTCACTGTCATCGCTGATCAACCCATTCGTTACAAAGGTGATGGTTCAGCGCCTGGCCCTTTTGACTATTTCCTAGCATCCTCAGCCTTATGTGCGGCCTATTTTGTGAAGTTGTACTGCAACACGCGCAATATTCCGACTGAAAATATTCGCCTGTCACAAAACAATATCGTTGATCCGGAAAATCGCTACGCGCAAATTTTTAAGATTCAAGTCGAACTACCATCCGATATTTCAGCCAAAGACCGCGAAGGCATTTTGCGTTCGATTGATCGCTGCACTGTCAAAAAAGTGGTACAGCAAGGTCCTGAATTTATTATCGAAGAAGTCGACAATCTCGATGCCGATGCGCAAGCGCTGCTGACCGTCAAACCCGATGCCGACAGCGCAACCTATATTCTTGGTAAAGATTTACCACTGGAACAAACCATCGCCAATATGTCAGGCTTGTTGGCGGGTCTTGGGATTAAGATCGAGATTGCGTCTTGGCGCAATATCATTCCTAACGTCTGGTCGCTGCACATTCGTGATGCGCATTCACCAATGTGCTTCACCAATGGCAAAGGCTCGACCAAAGAAAGTGCGCTGGCGTCAGCACTCGGCGAATACATCGAGCGACTCAGCAATAACCACTTCTATGCTGGCTCGTACTGGGGTGAGGACCTCGCCAATGCCGAATTTGTTCATTACCCCAATGAGAAATGGTTCAAGCCCGGTAAGAAAGACGCCCTGCCCAAAGAAATTTTGGATGAATACTGCTTAGCGATCTACAACCCTGATAAAGAACTCCGTGGCTCACACCTGATCGATACCAATTCAGGCAATGTGGAACGTGGTATTTGTAGCTTGCCGTTTGAACGACTATCTGATGGCGCAACGGTTTACTTCCCCTCCAATTTAGTTGAGAACCTATTCGCGAGTAATGGTATGAGCGCCGGCAATACTTTGGCCGAAGCGCAGGTGCAATGCTTGTCTGAGATTTTCGAACGCGCGGTCAAACGTGAAATTCTCGAAGGCGAATACACGCTGCCCGATGTTCCAGCCGAAGTCTTGGCCAAGTATCCACGCATCGTCGCTGGCATTCAAGGCTTAGAAGAGCAGGGCTTCCCTGTTCTCGTCAAAGATGCATCGCTCGGTGGTCAATATCCTGTGATGTGCGTGACCTTAATGAATCCACGCACTGGCGGCGTATTCGCCTCTTTTGGCGCGCATCCTAGTTTTGAAGTGGCTCTCGAACGTAGTCTCACTGAGCTCTTACAAGGCCGTAGTTTTGAAGGCTTGAACGATCTGCCGCCACCAACTTTCGTTAGCAATGCCGTTACAGAACCGAATAATTTTGTCGAACACTTCATCGATTCGAGTGGCGTAGTCTCATGGCGCTTCTTCAGTGCCAAGGCGCAGTTTGATTTTGTTGAGTGGGACTTCACCTGCCGTGATGACAGCGGTAAAACAGACAATGTCAAAGAAGCGGCGAACATGTTTGGCATTCTCGCTGAGATGGACAAGGAAGTGTACCAAGCGGTGTACGACCAACTCGGCGCTACCGCATGTCGCATCTTGGTACCCGGTTATTCAGAGGTGTATCCGGTCGAAGATCTGATTTGGGATAACACCAATAAGGCACTGTTGTTCCGCGAAGATATCCTGAATATCCATCAACTCGATGATGACCAGCTCTACGACTTGCTCGAGCGTCTTGAGAACAATGAGCTCGACGAATACAGCGATATCGCCACGCTGATCGGCATCGAGTTCGATGAAAATACAGTATGGGGACAACTCACTGTGCTCGAACTCAAGCTCTTAATCAATATGGCTCTACAAGAATTCGAAGACGCCCATGAGCAAGTGCAAAGCTTCTTGCAGTATAACGACAATACAGTGGAGCGTGGCTTGTTCTATCAAGCGCTGAATGTCGTGTTAGAAGTTGAGCTCAGCGATGAGCTTGATCATGACGACTATGAACACAGCTTCCGCCGCATGTTCGGCAATGAGCGCATGGATGCGGTGTACGGTACGATGGAAGGCAGCGTCCGCTTCTACGGTATGACGCCGACCAGCATGAAACTCGAAGGCTTAGATCGTCACCAGCGTTTAATCGATAGCTACAAGAAGTTGCATGCAGCTCGGGCGCGGGCTCTTTAAAACGACTGCTACCGGTTACTCTTGATGCTTCACGAACCATACAACAGCAATGAGCAGCACCGACACTAGCCTTCAAACACGCGATGGACATCGTCTTGCTATTCCAGCAGGGCTATCCCATCTCGAGATCGGGGAAGAGCTCATTGCTTCGTCCAACAACGCTGGGGCATGGTTGTTTAGTGCGAAGGATCTTCGCTTGCAGCGCGATGTGCTGCTCAAAATCATCGCGCTTGATCTCGAAGATAGAGAAGAGCTAGTGACGGATGCGAGGTTAGTTGGAAATCTAAAGCATCACGCTTACGCCCAAATTTATAGTCTTGATGTCTTTGATGAAAAACTCTATATCGCGTTCGAGGCCATTCAAGGGCAAACGGTAGCAGATTGGGTGACTCAACAAGTTGGGCAAGAAAAGCTCGTACTGCTTCAACTCCTAGATTTAGCGAGGGCGCTCGCCGAGGCTCATCAAGCACACCTGATCACTGGCGAGCTGCGGATTGCCGATTTATGTATCGATCAAAACGGGCGCCTAAGAATCCAGCACTTTGGCTTCGCCCATCGACTAGCAGAACGAAGTAAACAGGAGAGCGAGCCAAGCTCCTTATCATCGCTGGTGTTGGACGATCTGATTCACTACCTCGCACCGGAGCGCTTTTCTCAAAAACATGCGAGTGCCGAATCGGAAGTTTTTGCATTAGGTGTGATTGCCTACTACCTGTGCACAGGTCACTATCCTCACGCTTCCATGAGTGGCTTATCTTTGATTGCGGCGCAAGTCCAAGTCAATTCTACGCAGTGGAATTGGCCCACGACGCTTTCAGCATCGCTAGTCTCGCTGATTCAAAATATGACTGCGCAAGAATGTAGCAAGCGCTACACCATGTCGCAAGTGGTCGCAGCTTGTGAAGCCATGCGGGAAAATGAAGTATCGACTTCGCCCTCAGCCCATATCCTTGAACTACAAAGCAAGCTCGACCAGTTTACTGAAAACCAGCGTCGAAAGAAGTACCTTGCCATCGGTTTGCTTACGGTGGCGCTAGCGATCGGTGCATGGCAATACCAAGATTATTGGCTGAACTACATTCAAGCATTACGCCCCTATTCGGAGGCGCTAGCGCTGAATCAAGGTGCTTCACTATTAGAAGAACACGCGCAGGTCCCGCGGCAAGAACTCTTAGACCAAGCTGATAAGCACTTCTCCGAGGTACTAACACGGACGCCACAACATCCACAAGCCGTAGCAGGCATGGCCTACGTTTATTTACAACGTTATCAATCGAACCAACGCGACGAAGTTTGGCTGCAAAAGGCAATTGCTAGCACCCAACAAGCCTTAAACCTTGATCCCAAGATCGCTTTAAGCCAGATCGCCCATGCTCGCGTACTCCAATGGCATCACAAACTCGATGATGCCCTCGTCGCCGCCGAGAAAGGCATCAGCCTCGCACCACAAAATGCCTTAGCTTGGCACGCCAAAATGAGTATCTTATTGGAGATGGGGCGACAAGAGGCTGCGATTAGCTTTGCCGAAAACGGTGCAAAAGTTTTTCCCAAAGATCGCTACATGCTTGATCTCTTGGGCGGGATATACCTTGCGCGAGGCCAATTTCAGGCCGCAGAACAAGTTTTAAAGCGTAGTATTGAACGCCGTCGCGACGGTCGCTTAGCCTATGCTTTGTTGGGGGTCGTATTAACGGAACAGAAGAAAGACTCTGAGGCCTTGCAATACGTGCAGCGAGGTCTAGAGGTCAATCCTAGCCCAAACTTGTACGGTGCACTTGGCGATATTCTCCTCAATCAGAAGAAGTTCGATGAGGCGGCCAACGCCTATGAAAAAGCGGTCTCAATGCAGCAAGGTGTTGCAGGTAGCTATGTGCGTTGGCTCAGTTTTGCCGAGAGTTTAATGTGGACAAAGCATCGTGTCAGCGAAGCCCCTGCAGCCTTCGAACGAGCACGGTCACTATTAGAAACTCGCTTACAGCGCGCACCAGACGATGCTTCACTCAAAGTAAATCTTGCCCACATCTTGGCTCGCTTGAAAAATAGATCGGCTGCAAAAGCGTTGATTGAGTCGGTACAGATCAGCGACCTACGACGTGACAGCGGCATAGTGAGAATGGCCTTTGTGTACGAACTTCTCGGGATGCGCGACAAGGCCTTACAGGTCATCACTAGCATGAAGGATATGGGTATTCCGGTGGATCTCCGTCATCCTGTTTTCGAAGAATTACAGAAAGATCCCCAATACATAAAAATCTCGCCATCAAATTAAAGAAGTCTGCGTACTAGAACCAATATGCTGAGCATCAGTCTGAACCATCAATCAGGCAAAACGCAAACAAAGACGACAGCGTACCAAAGCCCGCACACAACAGCCATACCATCGGCGATAACTGCCCCGCCGTAAAATCTTGCCACGCGTTCTGCACCAGTGTGGTCGAGGACATTTGCCAGAGCAGTGCAATGAAACCGAGGGCTAGTCCTACCACTACCCAATTCAACTTCATGCGGCGTTTGCGCGGCAGCGTTTGCATGAGACGCTGGCTGAATCCTCCATCTGCCACCGGGTCTTCGTAATAGTCGTACAGTAGTTGATCAATGCCGACATGATCCAGTTCGCTCTGATCGATGACATCGCTTTGATGTTGATCTGACTTCATGATGTGCTCCCTTGATCGCTAGATTTTTTACTTGTCTGCATCCACGCACTGAGCCAGGCTTGCAGTTTTGATTTACCGCGCGTCGCATTGCTTTTCACCGTACCCAAAGGCAAGCCCAAGACTTGCGCCACTTCCTCGTGCGTTAAGTCGAGCTGCACGCAGTGTAGGAGCACTAGTTGCTCGGTGGCGTTGAGGTTCTGCATAGCCCGTTCAAAATCGAGGCGGAGATCGATGCAAGGATGGACTTGAAGTGCCATCGTCTCGTCTTCTTGACTTGCGTCCTGCCCTTCAACAGATGGCTGAAGTTTATCGGCTTGCTTCAAGAAATTGGTATAGGCGATGCGATACAACCACGTCGCAAAACGTGCATCGCCACGATACTGATCGAGTTTACGCCAAGCGAGCAAAAAGGTTTCTTGCGCCAGATCGTCGGCCCAAGCATGATCGCCTTTGGTCAGACGGCGCAACAAGGCACGCACCATCCCTTGATGGCGTCGCACCAATTGTTCAAAGGCTTGCGGATCTTGACCTAAACGAGCACGAACAACTAAAGCTTGATCTATGCGCTGCTCGTGATGCCGCTCCTGAAGCTTATCGCGCATGCTTACCCTGCATGTTCAGCATTTAGCATCGCGGCGATTGAGATACCAACTCAAGAGGTAAGCCAAACCCGTCATCAAAGGTAACAGGCCTAAACCCCATAACTCGGCTAAGCGATGCCCCTCCTGATACTCGAATGGCAATACCGCGCAACTCGCCATCAAACCAAGGCTGAACCCAAGCAAGGTGATCCCACGTCGACGTTCGCAAGAAACCACGCGTGGCTCCACTAACAAATCTGCAGGCAAATCGACACCTTTGTCGGCGAGATACATCAATGTCTGATAGCGCGCTTTGGTTTGTTGATGGCGAAAGTACAGTACCAAAGAAATGGCAACGACTGGCGCAAAGCACACAATCAGGGGCAGTATGAATTCGATTCTCATGAGATATTCCTTGTGACAAATAGATCGTGAAAGCTTACTTAGAGTTTCCCAACTTTACTAAGTTCTTTGTGCTTGCGCTTACTTGGTGCAGATGAAGCCAAAGGCATACGATTCGCGTAGTACTGCACCAATTCATCGCTCGCTGGCGGATCAAGATTTGATAAGGCCACAATCATATCGCCAGTTGCTGGATAAATGCGCATCGCACCACTCATCCCCGCCGCACCACCATCGTGACCGAAATATGCAGCTTCACCCTCACCGCCGATTTGAAATCCAAGCCCAACTAATTTACTCGGCGTCTGCGCCGATATCGCTTGTGTGAGCAGGCTTCTGGAGATCAGTCGCCCATCGAGCAAAGCCTGGGCAAATCGTAGCAAATCATGCGTCGTCGAATAACCTCCTCCCGCCGCAGTGCCGCGCCAAGGAAGTGTCTCGCGATTACTGACCAGGCCGCTCTCGTTGCGCATATAGCCGATTGATAGCGTGGATGCGACGGTGTTTTCTGCTTCGGTGCCAGTGTCGCGCATACCAGCGGGTTCGAGGATGCACTGATGAATAAATTCGTGATAAGTCTGATGAGTGACTGCCTCTATCACTGCGCCCAAGAGCACGAAGCCGTAGTTAGAATATTCCTCTCGTGTGCCTGGGACGAAGGCTACAGCGCGTTCACCGAAAAAGGAAAGATAATCAGCGTGTTCGCGTAGTTGCTGACGTTGTTGCTGGAATTCTTCAGTAAAAATATCACCGGTGCCGCCAGTATGCGTGAGCAAATGGCGAATACTCACTTGCTCAGCCAAGCTGCGATTTGGATAACTAGGCAGATATCGAATCAAGGGCGCGTCGAGATCAATACGCTGTTGTTCGACTAATTGAAGAACCGCCACGGTCGTCAACATTTTGTACATCGAAGCGATTCGGAAACGCGTTGCTGAAGTATTTTTAAGATGCGTCGTGCGATCTGCGTCGCCCCAACTTTGCTCATGCAAAATCACTCCATGGCGCGCGACCGCGACACTGCCAGCGAAGCGTTCTTGTTGCGCCATGGTTTTCGCCTTCGTTTGCACTAGCCTCCATGCCGCCGCTGACGACAAGCGCGCTGGCATCAGGTCCGGCGGCACCTCAGGCAATGGCTGCAAACTAAAACTCGCAAGCCGATTAGGATTGTTGGGGTCCAATTCCAACATCATCTTACCAACGCGATCACCGCCTCTTTCACGCAGCATCACGGTGAGATGAAAGGCGTCACTATGTTCAATGCGAATAGCATCAAGCCCACCGGTCATCTGCCGCAAACCCAATTCATCTTCAACCGACAAATGAGGATCATGGGCTCGTTTGAATGCTGCAAGCTTCTCCGCTTTGCCTGAGTTAAATGCCTTCAACCTAAGTTCTGCTAGTTTGCCGGCTGCGGTTGGTGGAAACTGGAAGCCTTCCCTAGATGCCTCGGCATAGGCAGGTTCCACTATGACTGCTACTGAGAGCAACAAGCTCGTCAGCACTGCATTGAAAGTCTTTCTTGTATTCATACCTTCCCTCGGAAATCATTGCAAATTTACCTAACACTTGCTTAGATCCCGATGGAAGAGGTTTTGGATTCATCACCTGACAATTTTTTGATGCCAGACTAAACCATCGTGCAGCGCCTGAACTCAAAACTGAGACCTACTCCAGCCATATCAATTTCTCTTGGCTTTTGTTCTGTACTCCATTTTCGTCTCCAAACTTACTTTGGCCGCATTCGGCTTACTCACGACATTGGAGATACATGCACAAACAACGGTCAAGAGAAGGCGCATTGGGCTGTATTGTACTGAGCAGCTTACCTAATTATCCTGTGACTCAAATTCCTGGCATCAAATTGAGCAATGGCGTAGTTATCTTGGCGGAATCTTACCGAAACATGTCATTTACGCCGCTATTAGATGTCGGCGGAAATCTTCATAATGTGATCACTTTCAACGCTCGCAATTTCCCGGAATTGCTCAACCTCGGAGTGAATCACCATGACTGCCATCAATCCTGTACTCGCCTATCCCGCCGCCAAGAGCGAAGACGCTATCGCCCACTTCCAAGGGACATTGGCTTATGAAACCGACTGCTGGGATGTTAATTTCGCCATGAATCAAGGTGAACCTGGTTTTGTCTTGCTTGATGTTCGTAGCGCTGAAGCCTATGCCAAAGGACACGTGCCCGGCGCCATCAATCTCCTGCGTGGCAAAATCATCGCATCGAAGCTAGCAGCCTATCCAGCTGACACTTTATTCGTCACCTATTGCGCCGGTCCTCATTGCAATGGCGCGACCAAGGCGGCCATCGTCTTGGCGCAACTCGGTCGCCCAGTCAAGATCATGATTGGCGGTGTGACGGGCTGGCTAGATGAAGGCTTCTCGCTGACAACAGAAGTGACCGAACTCAAGCAAGTCAATCAATGATGCATCAAACAACGGCTTTTCACGTGCGGGCCGCTGGCCCGCAAGACGCTAGCGCATTAATCGCCCTAATGTGGCAACTCGCTATCTTCGAAAACTATGTCGATCACTTCAAGGTGCGAGAGGCCGACTTACTGGAACAAGGATTGGATTCCGCCAATCCTTGCTTTCACGCGCTAGTCGCGGTGACAGACGACAATCGAATCATGGCCTACGCGGTGTGCTACGAAGTTCGTTTCACATACGACCTCAAACCTACTTGGCATCTCAAAGAGCTGTACGTGAAGCCAGAATTTCGCGGCAACGGCATTGGTAGTGCTGTATTCGAAGCGGTGAAAATAACAGCGAAAGGGCGGGGCGCTGCGCGACTGAAGTGGGATGTCTTACCATCGAACGAGGCCGCAAAAACCTTTTATCGTCAGCATGGCGGACGACCCGTGACTGAATGGGACGCATGGATCTGTGCCTTAGCTTGAACAAGGCAAAAACGGAGAGCTCCAAAAATATCTTGGCATGAGAAATCGTCGATTGCCTGACGCCCCGAGTTCACCTCGCACTTACCCTGCGCAACCCGCTTCACTGCAAAGCGTCCAAAACAAAATCTGCGATCAACTTGTCTGAAACCTGATGCGGATTGCGCACTCCATAATTGGTGGTGGTCACCACTACAACCAATTCTTGCTCGGGGAAGATGACGACTTTGTTGCCGCCCGTACCAGCCATTTGATACGATGGGTAACTCCTTTCCTTGCTCATATAAGGATAAATCCACAGCAGGTAACCGTAGTAGCGTTGTTCATCCACTTGCACTTGCTTCGCAATACTCGCGTCGACCCAGGCCTTTGATAAAATTTGTTTGCCTTGCCATCGACCGCCGTTCGCCAATAACTGGCCCAGCTTCAGCAAATCACGGCTTCGTAAACCGAGACCGCCACCGCCTTGCGCTAGACCGGTCGGCGAAAACTGCCATTCTGCCTCGGTGATCCCTAGCGGGTCGAACAGATTTTTTCTCGCAAAGTCTGGCAGTGCTTGTTTAGTCGCTGTTTGCACGACGGCGCCTAGCGTGGTTGACCCTGCGGTGCAATAACTAAAGGCACGATGGTTAAAGGAATCCACTGGCTTGGGTACCCACGCTGCAAATCCTTTGATAGGCAAGTCGAGATAAAACTTGACCCAATCTTCGATCAAATACATACGCTCTTCATTGCCACGCGAGAATTGATTTTGATCGTCACATTCCAAGATTGAACTCATCGTCAACAAATCCTCAACCGTGATCTTTGATTTGCGAGGATCAGGATTTTCTAAGACTTTTTTTGGCTTCAGTATCGATAGAATCGAACTTGAACGTGAACCAATCGCAGCCTGATCAATGGCGATGCCGACCAACATGCCGGTTACGGTCTTGGTCGCTGAACGCGTATTACGCAAGGCCGCCTCGGCACCTGCATCGAAATACGCCTCATGCAGCAGTTGACCACGACGAGCAATCAAGACGCTGGTGATTTGCTGAAATCTCCCTTGCTTAATTGCCTCATCCATCTCGGACAACTTACTCGCACTCATTTGTTGTGCCGCAGGGTCTTGTCTAGTCCAATCTGACACTGTCGTATTTTGCTTGGCGATTGCTGTTGCATTCGAGACGAGTAGCAGTAAACATAATCCCGCAAATTTATGAGCTTGCATGAGGCTCTCCCAAAAATGATAAATCGTTGAGTAGCATTTTAGATTTCATATAAAACTTGTCTTGGATAAATGTAACCTCACCTACGTTGTCAACTTACTGTTCAGTATAGTGTTTGTCGACTGCCTCAATCCATCCAGTCTTCGTTCTGGTAGGTCAAGCAGTTTTGCTAATGACAACGGTGACATTCCCCATTGCTTGGCAAAAGCGCGGTTCATATGACTTTGATCGCAGAATCCGCAAGCAAATGCAATTTCAGTCAAAGTCCCACGACGAGACATTATCATTTGGGTGGCGCGCTCCACGCGTCGCCGACGCAGCTCGTCGCCAGGGCGGCAGCCAAGATGGCGTACATATTGACGCGCCAAATAAACGCGATGCACACCCAATGCGTCAGCGATGTCGGCTACGGATAAATCCTGTTCGCTCACATCTGCCATCATTTCCTGCGCCTGTTTTAACCACGGCGGTGGCTTTGTAGACAGAGGCGTTGGCGGCAATAGGTGAAGGAGTAAGTTGGTAGTCGAAAGCTCTAAATCGAGACCAGATTGGTCGGGACTGGCGGCGGCGCGCATCAGATTTAGCGCCAGCTTCAAAATCATTGGTTGATAAATGCGCTGCGCATAGTCAGGCAGTTGAATGTGCTCATGCAATAGCGCGATTTGATCTTGGGCGACGTGTATCGCAAAGAACCAACCGTCGTCTCCACGGAAGCAATCTCGATGCACAACTTCAGGAGGATTAAACACCAACACCGGCCCCTCCCGTTGCTCGCCTCGCGCAGAAGTCTGATACACGCCGCGCGTCGCCAACACCAAGTGCATGCTTTCATGACTATGCTCGCGTACTTCGTGTTCCAGGATGGTCGCCTGCAGGTAGCTAAAACTCAGGCCTGCTGCTTGGCGTTCAAAAGCCCGTGCACCATAATATTCTCTCTCAGCAAATCTCAACATGCTAACCAACCTCAATCTATGTTTTGCTAGTCATTTTGTTCCTCAGCATTGGTTCATGGTGTCCAATGTATGCCCTTCATCGATCCCAATTCACGTCAATGAGACACGATGCGGATTTACTTAGACGAACTGCATTTTGAAGCGATGAAAGTACCTGAACCATGATTCAATCAAGCAATTTAGAGAACCTCCACTAACACTTGTCGAAACTTTCGCTGTTATGATGCGGCCGACGAAATGCCTTTGCTATCACTTGCAAGTAGTAACTCTGTAGTACTTGTTTTAAAGGATATCGACCATGAGTGCAATCCATCGCATCTTACGCAAACCCTTCTTTGGGCGCTTTGAAGTTCCTTGGGTTTGGCCGAGCAATACCGATCCCAAAGATTGGGAACGGGTGCAATTGAAGAGCCATAATGGCGCTCATTTGCAAGCCCTGTGGGGCGCAGCAGAAGGCGTCAGTGAAGTCCAAGCACGCGGCAGTTTAGTCCTCGCTCACCCTATGGGAAAAGCCGCCAAAGGTTTTTGGTTACGCTATGGCCACGCCCAACTTTTTCGACAGCATGGCTTTAATGTTTTCGTCGTCGATGCCAATGGTTTTGGTGAAAGTGAAGCGCATTCCTTTGATTACCCTAGCGACTTTCTCGCTGCTGGAATATGGGTACAGCAAAGGCAAGCGCATTTGAAAGTGGGTTTAGTCGGTGCTTCGTTTGGCGCTGGCTGGGGCTTATGCGCAATGGCTCGTGATGACAGCCCATTTCAGGTCGCGATCCTCGAAGCCGCTTTTCCTACCCTACCTGAATTTTGGAAACATTATCCAATCGCCCACGCCGCCTTACGCTTATCACAATGGGTATGGCCTTCGCTCGAGCGTAATCTACGTCCAGAACGCTTAGCGACAATGGTGAAAAAAAAGCCTGATGTTTTATTGATTTACGGCGATGCCGATATCTACACGCCACCGGCTCATGGCCAACGCTTACAGCAGGCATTTGCACTAGCCGGCGCTCAAGCCGAGCTGATCGTCTTACCGAAGGTTGGCCACACATTCGCCTATCAAGACGCGACTCAAGCCTATGTCGACAAAGTGATTCTCTTCCTCCAACAGCACTTCCAAAACAAAACCGATAGGCCCTAGCCGATCAAGACCTGCCCCCCAACTTATCAGCTTAGTTTGCAACAGAGTTAGCAATTAGTTTGCTACTGGATGCGGCGACTTACGCTCAAAAAACCTAACGCATTATCCATTCACTTAATGAAAGGAGGCCCTCGCATCGTCGTAGTTAATGAATGCTAGAAATTTGCGATTGTTTTACTTCCCTCTGCGAAGCTAGCATTTGTCACAAACAGCATTACCAATTTTGAGCTCAAAGGAGATCACATGAATAGAAGGCAGATATTAAAAATCGCTGCATGTTCAATCGTACTACCCCTCTCAGGATGCTTCACCAAGCGCCTACACCAAAATACGTCTTACTGGGAGAAAGTAGGTGGCGTATTCATCTCTAGCGATAAGAAAACTCTCGCTATCATTGGCAACAGATACCATTACCTCATCGACGCTCCAGCAGCCATTCTAGCGGCGCTCGACCCTGCGCTGCACTCAACCATCACATCAGCTGACTTCCATTCCTTCGCCGTCAATGGTGCAAACGAACTCACTGGAGAAGTGACACTCAGGGCGAACGGTCAGTTCACCGAAAACCAAAAGCAACTTGCGCTTGCAGCAGGATTTGTCATCACAAGTCCGACGAATATGACGGCTACGGTACCGATCAAAGGAACGCGCTACCTTGCCAAACCACTCGAAAGAATCAGCGAAGAAAAGCTCAACAGAGAATATTTCGTGTTGATTAATGAACTCCCTTCAATCGCCGAACAAGGCTTAAGAATTGCTGCCACACCAATCAGCATCGCTGCCGATGGCGCAGTAACGATAGGCATCATCGCTCTTTCACCTATTTGGATACCTTTGCTTCTGATAAGTGTCAAGAGCATCCTTAAGTAGAAAGTGTAAGAAATTTGAGAGCTCGGTCAGCGATCACGACGAGCGCTGACCCTCTATTTTTGTAAGTACCCGAACATCTTTTGATACCTACGGCATTCACTTCACATATCCGAATTGGCAAAAATATTGCGTATCCTTACTACCAAGCTTCATCACTCTGAACTAGACTTACGCGCGGCGCGAGCGCATGCAAAGCGATTTGATGCAACATCTCGCTGAC
>CAYWNE010000093.1:0-15440 GCA_964459555.1 uncultured Burkholderiaceae bacterium
GCAGGTAGTTCTATGGCGGGAGGTGTTGGTGGTCGGCCACGGGGCTTGGGTATAGCCTTCTGTGCAGCCTTTTGTGCGGGCTTCTGTTCTGCTTTTACCGTCGACTTTTCGTTCGCGGCCATTGCTTTCTTTTTTGGACCCTTATCTGCCGCAAGCTTGGCCTGTGATTTGTTGGCGTCTACCACAAAGACTCCTGCCGATTCGCTGATGCGGGCGTTTGATATTCGGCCACACCTTCTAAACGCAGCAAGTAGCGCTTCACGCCGAGATGGAAACCCGATTCATCGTCATGATGGGCGAAGCCACCGAGTCCACCGCTAGCCGTCACACGATGGCAAGGAATCACCAGTGGAAACCAATTCGCACCGCAAGCTTGTCCGACTGCGCGTGGTGCAGAAGCGAGCAACTTAGCGACCTCGCCATAAGTTTTGACATGGCCACGCGGGATCGCCGAGATTGCCTGCCACACACGATGTTGATAGGCGGTGCCGACCTGTTTCAAAGGTAGATCGAAAAGAAAATCCGGATCATCAAAATACGCCAGAATTTGTTCAGCAGCGCGCTCTGCGCAATGGTCTGCCGGCGCTTTCTCTTTGAAGCGATCAGGTAAGTACACGAGCTCGCTGAGGCAGCCGTCTTCGGTACGCACACCCATATAGCCAAATGGTGCGGGTACGATCGCAGAGAAAATATCAGATTCAGCAGAGGTCATGAGACTAGGGCGTAGATACAAGATGGGATGAGTTTACCAGAGTCCGGAAGTGGTGGCTGATGTTGAATTTCCGCTTGACGCTCAATACAAGCAACGCCTGGTATCGTAGGTGAGGTGCGCAAAAGATTTTCCGATTAAAGCGATTGAGTATCTTCGATCTCAAAACCAAACGCGCAAGAAAAAAGGCGCATCCTACGATGCGCCTTCCAAATATTTTCGCGTCCGTGCTGTTTAGTCTCAAAGTGGACTCAGCTTATCTTGAATCGCGAATCTCCCCCCCTTTTTACCTGCGCCTTGAGCGCTATTATTACACTTCCAATTTGCTGCAGATTCGATGTTGAGAATTCTGTTTCGAGTCCGGTTGAAGAGTGATCTCAATTCGCTTTGGATCTCGAGGTGTGCAAAATATAGCATGTCTTTTACGCAAAACACATCTTCATTTTTGAGAAAAAAAAGCTTTGTTGTGTTTGTGCTTCTGCAGCAGAAAAAGATCTGAAATCTCTGTTTTTTTGTGTTAATCGAAAATCGATTTAAATCATTTCCGAGTGGAAATTTAAGAAGAAAAAGCACACAAATTCAGAAGAAAAAAAGGCGCAAATGAAAGTTTCCTGTTCATTTGCGCCCTTTTATTTCATCACATCAATTTCCGTGCGGCAAAGCGCGTAGAAATCTATTTTTTCGACTCAAAAAAACGAGTGTGGTTTTTATGAATCACTCTACTCAAGAAACACGATCACATGAACACAATCGTGTTTCATTTTCCTTCTACTGATAAATCACATTCGGCAACCAAGTAGACAAGATAGGCACGTAAGTGATCAATAAGAGGAAGCCTATCATCGTCATCAGCCACGGTAAGACCGCTACCGTCAATTCGCTGATACCCATCTTCGTAATGCCCGAAGCGACATACAAATTCAAACCCACCGGAGGATGGCACATACCGACTTCCATATTGACCACCATGATGATGCCGAAGTGGACAGGATCGATACCAAGCTTCATCGCCACCGGGAAAAGAATCGGTGCCATGATCAGGACAATTGATGATGGCTCCATCACATTACCGGCGAGCAGTAACAAGATGTTGACGACCAACAGGAAACTAATCACGCCGAAACCACTATCCAAAATCCAGCCAGCCATTGCTTGCGGAATATTTTCACTCGTCATCAAGAATGAGAATAAGACCGCGTTGGTGATGATGTACAAGAGCATGGCAGACATCGATGCAGAGTCGATCAAGACTTTCGGCACCATCTTCAAGCTCATGTCTTTGTACACAAACACCGCGATGATGAAGGCATAAATAGCAGCAACCGCTGCGGCTTCTGTCGGCGTGAACTTACCTGAGTAAATGCCACCCATCACAATTACAATCAAGAATAAGCCCCAAGCACTTTTCTTAAACGCGGTATAACGTTCTTTCCAGCTCGCTTTTGGCAATCGTGGATAGTCTCTCTTTTTGGCGAGGACCCAAGTAGTCAATCCCAATAAGAAAGCGAGCAAAATACCTGGAATGACACCGGCCATAAATAACTTGCCGACCGAAGTATTCGTGGAAACGGAATACATCACCATGACGATTGATGGTGGAATCAAAATACCCAAAGCACCCGACGTGGTGATCACGCCAGCGCCGAAGCGATTTGGATACCCCTGCTTCACCATCGCAGGCAAGATGATTGACCCGATCGCCACCACTGTCGCAGGAGATGATCCGGATACTGCCGCGAACAAAGCACAAGCCACAACGCCAGCAAGCGCCAAGCCGCCATGCCAATGACCAACCATGGACGCCGCAAAATTAATCATGCGCCGCGCCACCCCACCATGGGTGAGAAAGTTCCCCGCCAAAATGAAGAAGGGAATCGCCATGATTTCGAACTTTTCAATACCAGTGAAAAGTTTCAGCGCCACTGATTCAATCGGCACTGTGGTCATCGTGAATAAAAAGGTCAACACTGTCATGCCGAGCGCAATTGAAATCGGCATTCCTGTCAGCATTAACAGGATCAGTAAGACGAAGATAATGGTCGCGTTCATAGTTTCTCCGTCATTTTTTGGTTGCTGTTATGTTCGGATGCCGCATCGACCGCTTCTTCCACATCGAGACCTTCCACATGGGCATGATCGTGTTTCGGCAGCTCGCCAGATTTAAGGAAGTTCCAAGCGACTTGCAGAAAACGGAAGGACATCAAATAGCTGCCAAGAGGAATCGCCATGTAGACGATCCACATTGGCACCTCTAGATCCGATGAGGTTTGATCTGTCTGCGACATACCCCATACAAAATTCGCACCGAGCGTCCCGATTGTCGCGGTGAATAGTGCGCCGGAGAGCAAACTAATCATCACAAAGATTTTTTGATTCTTGGGCTCCAAGCGATTCACCATGACATCGACACCGACGTGAATCCCCGAACGCACGCCGTAAGCAGCGCCAAATTTCGCCATCCACACAAACAAATAAATCGTGAGTTCTTGTGCCCAGCTCATATTGATTTTGATCAGCGTATCTTGAATGGCTGGGATATCAATGCCTGACAAGTAGCGATGCACGACGGCCGTGAACGTGATCAAGGTCGCCGCTGCCATCAACAGGGCGATAAAGTATTCCTCTAAATGGTCTAGCACTTTCATGCTGAGCCTCCTCTTTTGTTTTTCTTCTTACTCTAGAAATTCGGCGCGTAGCACCTTCAAGTACCGACGCGCCGTCATCGATCAGAAAAGATTATTTAAATCCCAAAGCAGCCGCTTCTTTGTTCACCGCTTGGATCAGGTCTTTACCAATCCGACCTTCCATTTCTTTTTGCACTGGCTGCAAAGTTTTCACCCATTCAGCACGTTCTTTGTCAGTCGGGTAGTAGACCGTGGTCTTACCTGACTTCTTAACAGCGTCAAGCGCGTTGTCGTTTTCGATTTGCGCAATCGCATTCGCGTACTGCGTTGCTTGCTTCATGGCGTTCGTCAACTCCGTGCGAATATCAGCAGGCAAGCCGTCCCAGAATTTCTTGTTGACGATGACGGCATAACCGAGATAACCGTGGTTCGTCACCGTCACGTGTTTTTGCACTTCATGCATTTTTTGCGTGTAGAGATTCGATGGTGGGTTTTCTGTACCATCGACCACACCGGTTTGCAGCGCTTGATAGACTTCCGAGAAGGCCATCACTTGTGGGTTGGCACCGAGAGCGCGCATCTGTGCATCTAAGACTTTAGAGGATTGAATACGCAATTTTTTGGCTTTCAAATCAGCCGGCACTTTCATTGGAGCATTCGATGACATCACTTTGAATCCGTTATCCCAAAACGCTAAGCCTGTGATGCCTTTCGGTTCCAGTTTAGCCATCAAGCTTGCGCCCACTGGACCTTCTGTTACACGATGCAAAACATCGCGATTCGGGAAAATGTAAGGCAAATCGAAGACCTCAAATTCTTTAACACCGAGTGGCCCAAACTTCGCCAGTGAGGGGGCGAGCATTTGCACCGCGCCGAGCTGCAAGGCTTCAAGTTCTTCTTTGTCTTTGTATAGCGTGCTGTTCGGATACAGCTCCACTTTGACGCGGCCTTTGGTATTTTTCTCAGCGAGTTCTTTGAAGCGCTCTGCTGCTTTGCCTTTTGGTGTATCGGCAGCGACCACGTGGCTGAATTTGATGACGATAGGGTTTTGCGCAAAGGCACTTGTGCTGAAAGCCAAACTCAAGCCAATTGCGGACACCATCGATGCCATAGCGATGATGCTCTTACGTTTATTGAATGAGGTAGGGAATGTCATGTTTGTCTCCTTGTTGTGGTTCTACGAAATGTTTGAAACCTTTGCTGATTCGCATGCAGAAGGCGAGATGAGTTTCTTGAACATCGAAACCTTCGATTTTTATTGCCTTTTACACCACTCTTCAGCTTGCCGCTCCATCTTGCGCGCGTGCGCAAATGGGCGCAACTGTGGAAAACCACAATGTCGCATTCAGCAGACAAAGCCCAGCGCCCTGCCCCTGCTTTTCAGCTACACTTTTGCCATGACTCTGCCCGAAAACTCCACAAACACGAGCGACAACGCTGGACCAAGCATCAAGTCCCAGCGCTTTCGTTCACTGCACAGCCTGCGCCCCAAGCTCACCAGCTGGCCTTGGCTCTTGCCTATCGTACTGATCTTGCTGTTTCTCGCGGTCTTAATTTGGCTACCGTGGCAAGCGCAAAGGATGGAAGCGAATGAACGGCAAGAGCAATTGATTGCTGACACGCTGTGGGTCGAGCAAGCTCTGCAATTTCAGTTCACACGCAATCAAGAAAACCTGAATTTGATTGGGCAAGAATTTTTGAACAAATCGGCCATCGGGAACCAACTTTCTGAACGGCTGCGCTTATTCGTCACCAGCAATCACGAAATTCAAGAAGTCGCCCTATTCGACCGCCACCAACAATTGATCGGTGCGAGTGCGGGAACAGTCAACTCATCTAACAAGGAAGATCAGGCGGAACTCACTTCACAACAAGAACGTTTGCGTCAAAGTTACCTGCAAGTCGCCAACATGCAATTGCAGTCAGCGAAAGCCCAATGCCTGACTGCGGCCAATAAAAAAAAACCTGACGATGGCATGACTTGTCGCTTCCCGATTTTGCAAAATGGCGAAGTCATCGGCAATGTCTTTTCACGCTATCGTCTGCAAGTGCTGCTCGACGAAACAGTGCCTTGGTGGTTCGCTCAAGAGAACGAAATCCGTCTCATCAATTTCGATGACAAAGTCGTCGCCAAACGCGCCGCAGGCGGCGTCGGCCGCAACATTTACACGCACAATCGCGCACTCGATTTTCCACAACTGAGTTTTACGCTACACACCAATAGCATCAAGACCGAACCCAAGCTGCTGTCGAATTTACTTGTCGTTTCGGTGGTCATTTTGTCGCTCGGGCTGGTGTGGAGTTTGATTGCATTGTGGCGCGACATTAATCGTCGTCTGCGTGCGGAAGGTGCATTACGTAAGGAGGCCGCTTTTCGCGCAGCGATGGAAAACTCCCTCGTCACTGGCCTGCGCGCGCGCGATATGGAAGGCCGGCTCACTTATGTGAATCCGTCGTTTTGCAATATGATTGGTGTGCCCGCCGATCAATTGGTGGGACGTTTGCCGCCGATGCCATATTGGGCGCCCGAAGTCACCGAGACTTACCAAGAACGCTTCGCCCAAATCCTCACGGGCACGGTGCAGCCCGAAGCCTATGAAACGATTTACCAACGCGCCAATGGCAAACGTTTTCCGGTGCTGATTCATGAATCGCCACTGGTCGATGAGAATGGCAAACAAACTGGTTGGATGAGTTCTATTCTCGATGTCTCTGAACTCAAACGCGCTGAAGAATTGAGTCGCCAACACGAAGAGAAAATGCATGCCAATGCGCGCTTAGCGACCATGGGTGAAATGGCGTCGATGCTAGCGCACGAGCTCAACCAACCTTTGGCCGCCATCTCTAGCTACACCACAGGCGCGCTCAATGTTTTGCAAAATCAAAAGGTCGACTCGGAGATGCTTAAGGTCGCTCTTGAAAAAGCGCGCGATCAAGCACAACGTGCAGGACAAGTGATCAAGAGTGTCCACGAGTTTGTGCGTAAACGTGAGACCGCTCGCGTGCCAACTTCTTTAGCTGAACTGATCTCGAATTTATTGCCGCTCATCGAATTGCAAGCACATAGCGCCCATGTGCGTGTTCAGCTTGAGATGGAAGAACAACTGCCGCTAGTGGCTGTGGATCGAGTTTTGCTCGAACAAGTAATTCTCAACCTCACACGCAATGCGATTGAGGCCATGCATAATAATTCACCCGAACTAAGGCAGTTGAAGATTGCTCTCAATCTGACGCGGGGCGAGGAAGAGAGTGGCATCGCCAATACGCAAGAGCAAACACGCGTACAAATTAGCGTACAAGATCGTGGTCATGGCATCAGTGCTGAAGTCGCCGAGCACTTGTTTTCACCCTTCTTCTCCACCAAAAATAGTGGCATGGGTATGGGTCTCAATATTTGTCGCACGGCGGTCGAGTTTCATGGTGGGCAGTTACGCCATCGCCCGCATCCGCTCGGCGGTACCATTTTCGAATTTAGTTTAGCTACCATCAAAAAAGAATTAGTCGAAATCAAACCGGAAAGCTTGGAGAAATAAAATGCTATACATCGTCGACGATGAAGAGGTATTGCGCGATGCTTTGACGTGGTTGGCACAATCGCGCCAATTGCATAGCCGCAGCTTTCTCAGTGCTGCAGCCTTCCTCGAATTGGTGCACGCTGGCATTCCGTTCAGTCCCGAAGGCGATTGTCTTTTGCTCGATGTGCGTATGCCTGAAATGAGCGGCATTGCCCTGTTCGATATTTTGAGCGCACAGCAATTGACGCAACGTCTGCCAGTGATTTTTCTCACCGGTCACGGTGATGTGCCCATGGCCGTCGATGCTTTAAAACGCGGCGCATTTGATTTTGTTGAAAAACCATTCAACGACAATACCCTGATTGACCGCGTGCAAGAAGCGATGGCAGCTTCGCTCAAAGCCAGTGCAGCCTTCGATGTACAAAAGCGTTTGCAAGGCTTGTCGCAACGCGAACGCGAGGTATTGGATTTGATTTTAGCGGGACGTATGAACAAACAAATTGCCGATGATCTGGGCATCAGCATGCGCACAGTCGAAGTTCACCGCGCGAATATTTTTGAGAAGATGCAAATCAAGTCGGCTGTTGAGTTAGCGGGCTTGTTGAAGTAAATTCTTGGCGTCGGACAGCGGTCTTCTCTACTGCGCCAAAGCCCATTGCACATGTTCACGTACGATCTCTGAAGGATCATCGAGACGTGAACGCAAGGCGTTTTCTAATGCGTCAATGCGTGATTGAATTGTGCTCTGCTCTGACTGATTCTCTAGCGATGTCGTCTTATGTGCGAGTTCTTGCTTGAGCTGCGCCAGCGCATTCCCCATCCCCACTGCCAGATTGCGTAACCACCGTTCGTGCCCGATGCGCCGAATCGCGCTGCCTTCCATCATGCGCAGGAAACAGGCTTCATCCCATGAGAACAAATGCACCATGCGACTCTGGTCTAAACCATGGCGTACTTCAAAATCATTAACCTCAGCAGGCTGTGCGAATTTATTCCAAGGGCAATACAACTGACAATCATCACAACCGTAGACACGATTGCCAATCGCCCGTCGAAATTCGAGTGGAATACTGCCATGCAGTTCTATCGTCAAATACGAAATGCAACGACGCGCATCGACTTGATACGGCGCGACAATCGCTTGCGTCGGGCAAACTTCCATGCAGGAGCGACATTGACCGCAATGCTCGCTCGTCGGAGGATCTGTCGGCAAAGGAATATCGACTAAGATTTCACCCAAAAAAAAACATGGAGCCCGCTTCACGCGTCAGCAATAAACTGTGCTTACCTCGCCATCCCAGTCCCGCTTTCTCAGCTAGTGCGACTTCCATTACGGGCGCCGAATCCGTAAACACACGGTAAGAATACGGGCCAACCAGCGCCGCAATTTTCTCCGCTAACTGCTGCAAACGTTGCCGCAGCACTTTGTGATAATCGCGGCCACGGGCATAGATGGAAATCACGGCGGTATCGGCCGCATGACTTTTTTCTCGTTCGCGCCAATCACTACCCGTGTTTTGCGGCAGATAATCCATACGCACACTAATCACGCGCACCGTGCCTGGCACCAATTCGTCGGGGCGATACCGCTTACTACCGTGCGAGGCCATGTAGGCCATTTCGCCGTGATAACCCGCCTCTATCCATTGGTGATAGCGCTGCTCAACCGCACTCAGATCAACGTCGCTAATGCGCACGTCGGCAAACCCAGCTTGCTTGCCAAGTTCCTTAATCTGCTGCGCTAATTGGACGAAGTCGCTCATCTTGTGATATGTTTTGCAGGATCAAAAACCCGCAGTATCCGGTTGATATTTCAATTTGTTTGAATCATGCAGCATTATAAAACAAGCCTCGCCGATGAAGAGGCCACACAAGCCCTCGGCAAAAGTTTAGCGCGCGTTCTGCGTGCTGGTCTCATCATTTACCTCCATGGTGACCTCGGCGCAGGCAAAACGGCGATGACCCGTGCCATCTTGCATGGTGCAGGACATCAAGGCAAGGTCAAAAGCCCGACCTACACCCTCGCCGAACCTTACCAAGTGACGATCCAAGGTCAAACTTGCAAGCTCATGCATTTCGACCTCTACCGCATGAGCAGCCCCGAGGAATTTATCGAAGCCGGTTTTCGTGACGAATTTAATGCTTCGACCATCTGCATTATCGAATGGCCAGAAAAGGCCGAACGACTTCTACCCCAAGCTGATCTCGATATTTTCATCGATATTCCCGACGAGGGCCGCGATGTCCGTATCGTTGCCAATTCTCCAGCGGGTGAAGCTTGTCTCGGCGATTTGCATTTTGCGCCGAATCTCTAAGCCTAGGGGTTTCCTAGGCGGAAATATGGGCTGACCAAGCGCCGTTGCCATGTCCGCAAACCCGCGAGAACTAGCACAGATGCGGCCTATAGGCTTTATAATGCCGATCATTCGTCTTGATGTCAGAATTGCTCCATGAAACACAAAGCTCCCAATCCACGTCGTACTGTACTCAAAGCTGGCGGCGCACTGCTGCTGTCGGTGATGGCGCCGCACAGCGCCAATGCGATGCAGATTTTGGCGGTGCGTGTGTGGCCTGCTGCGGACTATACGCGCGTCACTTTGGAGAATGATGCTGACCTCAAAGCCACGCATTTCTTGGTCAAAGATCCGCACCGCTTGGTGGTCGACATCGAAGGCTTGACGCTCAATGCCACTCTGAAAGAACTGGTCGCCAAGATTCAAACCAATGACCCTTACATCAAACAAGTGCGGGTCGGTCAGAATCGTCCGAATGTGGTGCGCTTGGTGTTTGATCTCAAAGCTGAAGTCAACCCGCAAGTATTTAGCTTAAAACCAGTCGCCAACTACAAACATCGTTTGGTGTTCGACCTGTATCCTGCTGTCGAAGTTGATCCGATCACAGCTTTGATTGAAAAAGGTGAATGGGCGAAGGACACTGCAGTCGTCGAAAAAACGCCGGAGAAAGCGGTAGAAAAATCAAGCGATAAGCCAGCTGAAAAATCACTCGAAAAAATCATCGAAAAGAATGTCGACAAGGTCGCAGATAAAGCAAGTGACAAGGCGGGCGAAAAATCGACGACTAAGCCCGTCGCCAAAATCGAAGAGCCCAAACCCACACTCAAGCTCGATGATAAGGCGCTCGACAAGCTCGCAGGCAAAACCGAAGCTTCGAGTAGCGAAGTCGGCAAAACCACTGCGAAAACCGAACACCCTGCCGAAACCAAAGAAAAATCAGACGGCGTCCTGCGCATGATTACGATCGCGCTAGACCCTGGCCATGGCGGCGAAGACCCAGGGGCATCGGGCCGTCGTGGTAGTCGCGAAAAAGATGTGGTGCTGGCGATCGCCAAACGCTTGAAAAAGAAACTCGAAGAATTACCGAACATGCGGGTGATGTTGACACGCGATGGTGATTTCTTCGTGCCTTTGCAAACCCGCGTCGCCAAAGCGCGTGGCGTGCAAGCTGATCTATTTGTCTCAATTCATGCCGATGCCTTCGTCGACACCAGCGCACGAGGTTCATCGGTTTTTGTCTTGTCGGAAAAAGGCGCAAGCTCGACCGCAGCACGTTGGTTAGCGCAAAAAGAAAACGATGCCGACTTGATCGGCGGCGTCAATATCAATGTACAAGACAAACACCTAGCCGGTGTCTTGCTGGATCTATCAACCACAGCGCAGATCAATGACAGTTTGAAGCTAGGCAAAGTCGTACTCAAAGAAATTGGCGGCATCAACCGCCTGCACAAAGGCAACGTCGAACAAGCGGGTTTCGCGGTCTTAAAAGCACCAGACATCCCCAGCATCTTGATCGAAACGGCCTTCATCTCCAACCCGGAAGAAGAAGCCAAACTGACCGACGATGCCTATCAAGACGAACTCGCCGACGCGATTGTCCGCGGCATCAAAAAATACTTCGCCAAGAATCCGCCATTAGCGCGGAATAAGATGGTGTGAGCTGAGACCTCTGCACAAGCTACTGCGCAACCGAACTTTGAATCTGCGGTGCTCGCTGTGCCCCAGCACAGGTACCCTCCTCGATCCAAATTTCGCCCGCTCGCGACGCTTGTGCAGGGGTCTCAAGTGTGTGGTTTAAAGCGTGCCGAACGATCAGCGCGCGTCACTCAGCGCTTTGCAATTGCACTTCCGCACTCGAATCACAAGCCGTATCAGCGGCGATCCAGCGTCGAATCCAGGCTTGGAATTTTGGCTCGAAGGAGCGAGGGAGAATTTTGAAGTAGCGAGACGCATGAAGTAGCATGCCGCAGCGATAGTGACTGGCTTCTGCATGCCACTCTAGTGCGCGACAGGGGCCGCGCCATTGCCACAAGAAGACGCGTGAAACAGGGCAAGTCTCAGTGGCACAGCAAACCCCGCAGCCGTTACAAGCCTCGCCCACTGCAGGTTTGCTTGGCGCTGCTGCTTGTAGCCAAATCACTTGGTCGGATTTGTCGGCTTGCATCAGCGCCTCGAATTAATCACTTGGATTTGCTGAACATGGCGCGACCGAACTTCCAGGCCAAACCTGCGGCCACAGGAATCACCGCCGCACCTACACCAACCAAGACAATCACATTGAGATTGTTCTTGATGAAGGGAATATTGCCGAAGAAGTAGCCGCTGACGACCAAAGACACAATCCACAATACCGCGCCCATTACATTAAAGAATTGGAAGCTGCGGAAACTCATCTCCGAGAAGCCCGCTACAAATGGAGCGAAAGTGCGCACCAAAGGAATGAAGCGCGCCAACACCACAGTTTTGCCGCCATGCTTCTCGTAGAAATCGTGAGTCTTTTGCAGCGCCGCTTTGTCAATCCAACGATAATCGCGCTCCATCACTTTGTGACCGATCATGCTGCCGATCCAATAGTTAATGGTATTACCTGTGACCGAGGCAATAATCAATAAAATCACGAGTATCCACGGATTCATAGCGCCAGTCGCGCAAAAGGTGCCTGCAATAAAGAGCAGTGAGTCGCCAGGCAAAAATGGGAAGATCACAAACGCCGTTTCGCAAAACACAATTGCAAACAACACGGCATAGACCAAAGTCCCATACTGAGCAATCCAAATACCGAGCGACTTATCGACATGCAAAATCATGTCGAGCAACTGCATCCAATCCATAACACTCCTTTGTTTGTCCTGTGAGACCAAGTGGTCATGCCCTCGGTTCTTCTCAATCTGCTGCCTTGATGCGCTACTAATGCCCGAACCTCTGCCAACAACAACGCTGGCGTTTGTTTTTCGAACCCCAATCAGCGCTTTCGAGAAATTGCGCCAGCTAGGCGTGGCAGCGAAGACAGTACAAATCGTACGGCGAGCTGCCAACAACGACGCTGGCGTCTGTTTTCGATCCCCATTTAGCGCTTTCGAAAAATTGCGCCAGCTAGGCGTGGCAGCGAAGACAGTACAAATCGTACGGCGAGCTGCCAACAACGACGCTGGCGTCTGTTTTTCGAAAGCGCAATTCGAGGCGCGCGCGACATCATACACTAAGACTTCACAGGTATAATCCCAGCATGAACGCAAATACCGAAAATCTCTCTACCGTACGGCCAATACAGGCGCTCCCCGATCATTTGATCTCGCAGATCGCTGCGGGTGAAGTGGTCGAACGCCCGTCCGCCGTAGTAAAAGAACTACTCGAAAATGCATTAGATGCAGGCGCGACTTCGATCACGATCAAGCTCGAAGAAGGCGGCGTCAAACGGATTGCCATCATCGACAATGGTCGCGGCATCCCCGCGGATCAAATGCCGCTCGCCTTGCAACGTCATGCGACCTCGAAGATCGCAACCCTAGAAGAACTCGAAAACGTCGCCACGCTTGGATTTCGCGGTGAGGCCTTGGCTTCGATTGCTTCGGTGGCGATCTTAACGCTCACCACCAAAACCGCCGATGCGCCGCATGCTTGGCAAATTGAGAATGGCAAGATTTCGCCGGCTTCCGGCGGTCAAGGTACGACAGTTGATGTACAAGATTTGTATTACAACACACCGGCACGCCGTAAGTTCTTGAAGTCAGAACAAACTGAATTTGGACACTGTTCAGAAGTCGTACGCCGCATTGCTTTAGCGCGCCCCGATGTGTCATTCTCTTTGTCGCACAATGGCAAGATGGTTGATCATTGGAATGTCAGTGCTTTCGACAAACGTAGCGCGGCGATTATGGGCGAATCATTTGCTGGCGCTCGTTTGTCGCTCGATGAAAGCGCTGGCCCCCTGCGTCTGCACGGTTTCATCGGTTTACCAACGGCCTCCAAAGGCCGCGCTGATGCGCAGTACTTCTACGTTAATGGACGTTTTGTGCGCGACAAATTGTTGACGCACGCGGTTCGCGCTGCTTACCAAGACGTCTTGCATGGCGATCGTTATCCGTCCTACGTGATTGCTCTAGATCTTGATCCAGCGCTGGTCGATGTCAACGTCCATCCTTCCAAAATCGAAGTGCGTTTCCGCGACAGCCGCTCGGTGCATCAGTTTGTGTTCCATGCCATCAATCGTGCCTTGGCACAAACGTCGGCCACCTCATTCGGCACGGTGCCGGGCCCTGCGACCGCCATCATCGCCGATAGTGACCTTGGCGCGACATCGAATCCTGCACGTGGACGCCTGCCTTGGATTAGCGGCGAGCAAACCAGTTTTTCCTCGCAATTTGCGACACCGGCCACACCGATTTCTGGCAGCAGTCTGGATTACCGCGCTAACGCCGGCATTGATTACAGTTTCATGCAGCAACGTGCGCAAGCAGCAGGCGTTGGGCAATCCACAGAGGCGTATGGCGCATTTTTCCGCGACGGCGATACGAATGCCGCCGCCAACTACGGCTTTGCTGACAAACTCAAACATCAAGATTTGCCCAGCGATGATCATCCTTTGGGCTTCGCTTTGGCGCAATTACATGGCATCTATGTGCTAGCACAAAACAGCAAAGGTTTAGTGCTGGTCGATATGCATGCGGCGCACGAACGTATCTTGTACGAAGAGCTCAAGAACGCTCTCGATGAAAACAATATGCCGGTGCAGGCTTTGCTGATTCCAGTAACCTTTCACGCGGATGGCGTCGAAGTAGGCACAGTCGAAGAGAATCAAGCGATCTTCACTTCCCTGGGCTTCGACATCAGCGCGATCTCACCGACCACGCTAGCGGTGCGTTCTGTGCCGGCTTTGCTAAAGAATGCGGATGCGCAATCACTAGCACGGGATGTGATTCGTGATGTGCGTGAATTTGGTGGTTCGCGGGTCTTGATCGATCGCCGCAACGAATTGCTTGGCACCCTCGCCTGCCATACGGCGGTGCGTGCCAATCGTAGTTTGACGATTGTTGAGATGAACGCCCTCTTGCGCCAGATGGAAAGCACAGAACGTTCAGACCAATGCAATCATGGTCGTCCAACTTGGGTGCAGCTTGGCTTGAACGATCTCGACAAGCTTTTCATGCGCGGACAATAAGCATGCCAACAACCGCACCATTACAAGCCCCCGTGATTGCGATTATGGGTCCCACCGCTTCAGGTAAAACTGCAGCGGCGTTGGCGATTGCGCGCGAAATACCTGCAGAGATTATCTCGGTCGACTCGGCCTTGGTGTATCGCGATATGAACATCGGCACCGCCAAACCCAATGCCGAAGAATTAGCCGCTGCGCCCCATCACTTAATCGACATCATCGATCCGAGTGAAGCCTATTCTGTCGCACAGTTTTTACAAGACAGCGCACGCTTGGTGAATGAAATCCGCGAACGTGGACGCTTGCCGATTATGGTCGGCGGCACCATGATGTATTACAAAGCCTTGATGAATGGCATCGATGATTTACCACCGGCCGACGCCACCATCCGTGCGCAGCTCGACGCCGATATGGAAAAAATCGGCGCACCGGGCTTGCATACACGCTTGCAAGAAGTTGACCCGATCACGGCAGCGCGCTTGCAACCGAATGACAGCCAACGCATACAACGCGCACTCGAAATCTACATGCTAACTGGCAAAGCCATGTCCAGCTTAATCGCCCAACAGCCACGTAGCGCGATGCCGTTTGAGATGCAATCGGTTTCGCTCGAACCCAGCGATCGCAGCGTCTTACATGAACGCATCGCCCGCCGCTTCGACCTCATGCTAGAACAAGGTTTTCTCGATGAAGTGCGCGCCCTCAAACAGCGCCCCGAACTACACGCAGAATTGCCCTCGATCCGTTGCGTAGGCTACCGCCAGGCATGGGACTATCTCGACGGCAGCATCAACTACGAAGAAATGCGCGAACGCGGCATCATCGCCACGCGTCAATTAGCCAAACGCCAACTGACATGGCTACGTTCCATTCCAGAGCGCCACATCATCGACTGCAATGACAGCACGGCAACGGCACAAGTTCTAGAACTCGCGCTCAAAACGCAGAAATGAAGATCTTGCCGAAATCAAAACATCGACACAGCAAGGCAAAGAACAAGCGCTAAGGCAAGACGCAAAAACTTAAAGCCAAACTAAGCGAAGTTAAACGAACTTAGGCAATTTCGAGAACGCAGCCAGTATTTTTCAGGCAAGATTCACCGCAAATCTTACAGATGACTATGTTTTTCCTGGACTTCTCTGG
>CAYWNE010000094.1:0-15433 GCA_964459555.1 uncultured Burkholderiaceae bacterium
CTCTAAACGATCACGGATTTGACGGGTCGTCACGAATTTGCCTTCGCGACCAGCCAATGGCGATGTATTGACCATGAAGTTCATTGTCAACGTTGGTTCGTCGATTTTCAACATCGGCAAACCTTCTGGTGTATCTGGCGCGCAAACAGTAGAACCAATCGCCAATTCTTCGATACCGTTGATCAAAACGATGTCACCAGCATAGGCTTCTTCAACTTGGACACGATCCAGACCTTTAAACGTCAGCACTTGATTGACACGCGCCTTAGTTGGCTTATCGTCTGGACCATTCATCCACACCACGTCTTGGCCGCCACGAATACGGCCACGCAAGATACGACCCACGCCAATCTTACCGACGTAAGAAGAGTATTCCAAAGAAGTGATTTGCAACTGCAATGGGCCGTTTGGATCATCTTCGCGCGCTGGAACATATTTCAGAATCGCGTCAAACAAAGGTTCCATCGTACCTTCACGCACAGTGTCTTCCAAACCCGCATAACCTTTGAAGCCCGATGCGTAAATGATAGGGAAATCCAACTGTTCATCCGTAGCGCCCAATTTATCGAACAATTCGAAAGTTGCGTTCACAGCTTTTTGTGGATCAGCGTTTTCACGGTCGATCTTATTCACAACAACGATAGGTTTCAAACCCAAAGCCAAAGCTTTACGGGTCACAAAACGCGTTTGTGGCATCGGACCTTCTTGCGCATCAACCAACAACAATACGCTATCAACCATGGACAATACGCGCTCAACCTCACCACCGAAGTCCGCATGGCCTGGGGTGTCAACGATGTTGATATGAGTGCCTTTGTACTCGACCGCGCAGTTCTTCGACAGAATCGTAATACCACGTTCTTTTTCGATGTCGTTAGAGTCCATCACGCGAGAATCTACTTGCTGGTTCTCACGGAAGGTACCGGATTGACGCAGAAGTTGGTCGACGAGCGTAGTTTTGCCGTGATCGACGTGGGCGATGATGGCGATATTACGAATTGCACGTATTTGATTGGTCATAATTGAGCTTCAAGAAGAAATAATTCGGATAACCGACGATTATAACATGCTGCAATGCAAAACTGACATATTTCGCTCCGTGAGCAGCAAATATTTCAGAATGCCTCGCCGCGAAATTTGCCATTATTTCAAAGACTTACTACGACAACATGACAAAACCTTGCTTGTACTGAGCAAATCTGACACTCCACACCAACCTACAAAAATGACAATAAGCTTCACAAAATCGCCAGCGTCTAGATTTAAAAACATGAAAATCAGCTCTTGAAATCACTGAAGTAAATCCTCATATCACCGCATTAGCAGTTTTTTGTGGAAACTTTTGTATCGATCTGTTTTTTGCAACGATGGCTTGAGATTAGTAATTCAAAAAATGCAGTGCTCAATCAGCCTGATTGCAAAATTCAACAACTCTCATATTTTTCGAGGAAAGCATGTCAGAAAAACAAACCTTAGGATTTCAGGCGGAAGTCTCTCAATTATTGCAATTGATGATTCACTCCCTGTACTCCAATAAAGAAATCTTTTTGAGAGAACTTATTTCCAATGCTTCGGACGCTTCGGACAAACTCCGTTTCGAAGCGATCAACAACGCTGCATTGTTCGAAAATGATTCCGAACTCAAAATCAAAGTAAGTTTCGACAAAGCAGCGCGCACCATCACGATTGCTGATAACGGTATCGGCATGAGTCGCGAAGACGCGATCAACCACCTCGGCACAATCGCTAAATCCGGCACGAAGGAATTCTTCTCCAAACTATCCGGCGATCAGCAAAAAGATGCCGCGATGATAGGCCAATTCGGCGTTGGATTCTATTCGGGCTTTATCGTGGCGGACAAAATCACGGTCGAATCGCGTCGCGCGGGCCTTGCCGCCAACGAAGGCGTGCGCTGGGAATCCGCCGGCACTGGTGATTTCAGTGTTGAAAATATTACTAAGGAAGATCGCGGTACTGCCATCATCTTGCACCTACGCGAAGGCGAAGACGAATTCCTCTCAGCATGGAAATTGAAGTCTGTTATTCGCACTTATTCCGATCACATCTCATTGCCAATCCTGATGCAAAAAGAAGAATGGGATGAAGAGAAAAAGGAAATGGCTTTGAAAGACGAATTAGAAACCGTCAATCAAGCCAGCGCTTTGTGGGCACGTAGCAAATCGGATATCACGCCGGAACAATACACCGAGTTCTACAAGCATATCTCGCACGACTACACTGCACCACTAACTCACACGCACAATCGTGTTGAAGGCCGTAGCGAATACACACAGTTACTTTACATCCCAAGCCGCGCACCGTTTGACTTGTGGGATCGCAACAAACGTGGCGGCATCAAACTATACGTGAAGCGCGTCTTCATTATGGACGACGCCGAACAATTGATGCCAGTCTATCTGCGCTTCGTCAAAGGAATCATCGACTCCAATGATTTGCCTTTGAATGTATCACGCGAAATCTTACAAGAATCACGCGACATCAAAGCCATTCGTGAAGGCTCAACCAAACGCGTCTTGGGCATGTTGGAAGATTTAGCCAATGCAGAAGGCGAAGAAGCCGATAGCAAGAAGGAGAAATACGCGACTTTCTGGAAAGAGTTCGGCCAGGTCTTGAAAGAAGGTATTGGCGAAGATCACGCGAACAAAGATCGCATCGCTGGCTTATTGCGTTTTGCTTCGACTCACAATGATAGCGACGCCCAAAACGTCTCTTTGGCGGACTACATCGCTCGCGCAAAAGAAGGCCAAGATAAGATTTACTACGTCACTGCCGAGAGCTACGCGGCAGCGAAGAACAGCCCTCATCTCGAGATCTTCCGCAAGAAAGGTGTCGAAGTGTTGTTGCTGACCGACCGTGTTGATGAATGGATGTTGTCCTTCCTAACGGAGTTTGAAGGCAAGACATTAACGTCTGTCGCCAAAGGCGATCTCGATCTCGGAAAACTTGAAGATGAAGCGGAAAAGAAACAGCACGAGGAAACGGAAACGCAATTCAAAGAACTCGTCGACAAGATGAAAACGTCCTTGTCTGACAAAGCGAAAGACGTCCGCGTAACATTCCGCTTAACCGATTCGCCAGCCTGCTTGGTCGCTGACGAAAACGAGCTTTCTGGCAATTTGGTGCGAATGTTAAAGGCCGCAGGTCAAAGCGCACCAGAATCAAAACCGATTCTAGAAATCAATCCAGATCACCCATTAGTCCAAAGACTGAAATATGAAGAGGCAAAGTTTGACGATTGGTCACATATCTTGTTTGACCAAGCTTCATTGGCTGAGGGTGGTAATTTGACTGATCCTAGCGCTTTTGTGCGTCGACTCAACGAAATGCTGTTGAAGGTCGCTGCCTAAGTACTAGTCTAAGTCGCAAAAAAAGAAATCCGATCATGCACAAACATGGTCGGATTTTTTTATGCCATCGACTTGGATCACCCCCGATTGGAGCGCATTTACAAATGCTTACAAAAAAAGAGAGGGAGAACGCAAGGATCTCCCTCTCTTCGAATTTCTTATCGCCCAGCCAACAGCACCTACTCAGGCTACCGACTAGGTGATACTCACACTAGGCGTCTTAACTGATTAGTCAACTTAGTGTGTCACGCGAGTCGTACGGCGATCAGATAATAAGCGAACGCGCTCACCTGGACGGAACATTTCATCGGCATCTTGTGTGATGGCACGCAACTCGCCATTATCCAAGCGCACGGTAATTTCTAAACCTTTACGCATATTGTTTTGCGCTTCGACATTGTGGCCGACGATACCCCCAACCACAGCACCGACGATACCCGTCGCTGTGGAGCCGCGACCACCACCCATGCTAGAGCCAGCGATATTACCGAGCGCTGCGCCAGTCAAAGTGCCAACACCTGAATTTCCCTGTGCAATTGTCACCTCACGCACTTGCTCCACCACCGCCATACGGACCGTCATTTCATTCTGCGTTTGGTAGGGGCGATAAACACTGCCGGAATTGGATGTCGTGACACATGCACTCAGCGAGCCCGCAGCAAGCAAGGCCAAACTAATCGCAACAATTTTTTTCATATTCCACCTCTAAATTAAGCTTCTTTCCTTGATGACCGCTTGCTACAGTCAATTCAAGTAAATTCATCCCAAAAATCCAAGCTACAGTTTACAATCCGACCTCAACAAGTGCGAGCCAAAATTCGTAAGTATTCTTTACCGCTACCAGCAGTACTCTAGCGCACAACCGAACAAGTACCAACTATGTTAATCAAACGGAAATCCATTGAAGCAGAAGGTAATCATCGCTCAGGGCCACGAGCTGCTGCCCCTTCTAACGTACGCAAACCAAAGTTTGCACCAATCACCTTATCTGAACACGATGGTGTTCGCTATCTGCATTTTGGTACAGAATGGATTCAAGGTGCAATGCGGCTACGCAAGCCTGATTGGCCTGAGCTCGAGTATGCACAGCAGATGATGGCTTGGATGCTATTTCACAAGAGCCCGACGCATGTCGCGCAACTTGGCTTGGGAACTGGCGCTTTGACCAAGTTTTGCTACCGACAGTTCCCACAAACGAAGGTGACAGCGATCGACATTAATCCGGCTGTGATCATGATCTGTGAAAGTATGTTCAAATTACCTGCGAACGATGATCGCCTATCTGTACATGAGATGGATGCGATGGACTTCGTTTGCGCCACCGAGAACCATGGCACACTCACTGCGTTACAGGTGGATTTATACGACGCGACAGCGCGCGGCCCAGTACTTGATAGCACAGAGTTTTATCAGGGATGTGCGGATTGCTTGCAAGAGGATGGGGTTCTCACTGTGAATTTGTTTGGCGATCATCCAAGTTTCGAAAAGAATCTCAAAGTGCTGAAATACGTATTCGGGACGGTACTTTGTTTGCCACCCGTCCACAACGGCAATGTGGTTGCCCTGGCTTTCAAGCCACGACTCAAGCTCGAGGAAGAGGTTTTGCGCGCTCGCGCTGAGGAAATTACTCAACAAACTAAGCTTCCTGCACAAAGCTGGCTAGACGGTTTACTGAAATCAGAGGCATAATCAGTCTCAAATTGAACTTGCCTTCATTCTCATTCTCTCTTTGAGTCGTCCATGAGCACATCAAAAACATTCGGTTTGCAGCAACTATTTACTTGGTTAATGGAAGACGGCATCGTCAAGAAAGAGGATGCGAAGGTGGCATTTAACCATGCTCGAGGACTTCAAAAGAACGGCCCAGCAGGCATGCATGCATTGACGGCAATCGCCCAAGCAAAACTCTATTCCGCGATCAAGCCCCAACAATTATTGACACTCGACTATCTCACTGAGTGGGCTGCCAAGAAAGCAGGCCTACCCTTTTACCGCATTGACCCTCTAAAGATTGATTTCACCAAGGTGGCGGACATCATGACCTCCACCTACGCGACACGATTTAATATCCTTCCGGTCGACGCCAACAACAATACAGTCACTATTGCCACAACGGACCCTTACGACAACCAATGGCTGTCCGAAATCACGCGACTCACAAAAAAAGAAATTCAATTGGTGTTGGCAAATCCTCTGGATGTCGCACAATACACCGCCCAGTTTTTTTCGCTAGCGAAGTCGATCAAGGATGCGCGGAAAAGCAATCTCAACGACGTTGCCTTGCGCAACAATTTCGAACAATTAGTTGAACTCGGCAACTCAAACAAAGCCGTCGATGCCAATGACCAACACATTATCAATATCGTGGACTGGTTGTGGCAATTCGCGTTTGATCAGCGCGCATCTGATATTCACCTTGAACCTAAGCGGGATCTTGGAACTATACGTTTCCGTATCGATGGCGTTCTTCACCAAGTATATCAAGTTCCCCCCGTGGTTATGATAGCGATGACGGCGCGCATTAAGTTACTGGGGCGAATGGACGTGATTGAAAAGCGTCGTCCGCAAGATGGTCGCGTTAAAACCCGAACCGCAGACGGTCAAGAGGTCGAACTTCGTCTCTCAACGCTACCAACAGCATTTGGCGAGAAAGTTGTGATGCGTATTTTCGACCCTGAAGTGGTGGTCAAGACTTTGCCTGAGTTAGGCTTCCCAACTAAAGACGCGCAGCGTTGGGACGACTTAACCAAGAAGCCGCACGGCATCATTCTTGTGACAGGTCCTACAGGGTCTGGCAAAACCACGACGCTTTACACCACACTGAAGGCTCTCGCCACGCCCGACGTTAATGTTTGTACCGTTGAAGACCCGATTGAGATGGTGGAACCATCATTCAATCAAATGCAGGTTCAGGCCAGTATCGATTTGGAATTTGCCGACGGCATTCGGGCCTTGATGCGGCAAGATCCTGACATCATTATGGTGGGTGAGATCCGTGATCTACCGACGGCTGAGATGGCAATTCAGGCAGCTTTGACAGGCCACTTGGTGTTATCGACTTTGCATACCAATGATGCGCCCTCTGCCATCATGCGCCTACTGCAACTTGGCGTTCCGTATTACCTGCTAGAGGCCACCATTATCGGCATTTTGGCACAACGTCTGGTACGAACTCTTTGTCCACACTGCAAAACGGACGATGGCGAACTCGACGACGCCGTGTGGGAGGCGCTAATCGATCGATGGCCACTAGAGAAACCGAAGAAGATTTACCGCCCAGTTGGTTGCCTCGAATGTCGCCAGACCGGCTATAAAGGTCGTACCGGCATTTATGAATTGCTTACAGTGACGCAATCCTTCAGCAAATTGATTCAACCTGAATCCGACATTCATGCCTTGCGAGATCAAGCAATTCGCGACGATATGAAGCCCTTGCGAGTTGCTGGTGCTTACAAGATTGTTGATGGGGTAACCACTGCGGACGAAGTCCTTAAAGTAACTTCCGCACTATTTTGAGAAAGATGCTTCGGGTTCCGATCAAGGCATTTTCGCAAATTCAAAAATATCAAATAGAAAATTATTTATTTCTTTTTCTTGAGACAGCATTTGCACAAAAAAACTGATTTCAAAACGCTTCGATATCTTTTTTTTCGAGACGCAGTGTCACGTCGAAAAGCTTTGTGTTAAATTGCCTTGAAACAATTTTTCACATTCAGATCCACAACGCTAAGGCAATATGAATCTGTTCACGCGTGACGACGAAATCCACAGTCTCGAATCCAAGCTTACTTTGCTTGATGGCACACCGCGCCTCGCTGTTTTGGTGCCACTCGCATGGCACCTACGCCAAAGAAACTGTGATCGCGCGAAGTCATTGGCAGATGAAGCGACCATACTCTTGACCAAAGCAGCGAATGACGACACATGGTTTCGGCGCAATATGGCTCGCATCGCCTTGATTCACGCCGAAGTGAATTGGCTAAGAGGTGAATTGGAATTTGCGGAACACTATTGTTCGGAAGCGAAACAAACTTTTCTCGAATTTGCCGACATGATCGGGGTTGGTGATTGCTATTTTCTTCTCAGCTCCATTAAGCGCGATCTCGGACAAATTGCCGAACGCGACCAGTGTTTGCAAAGCGCGATAGAAATCTATCAAAGCGTTAATGAACAGCAAAGGCTGCAAATCGCCGTTGCTCGAAGTTTCCACAATAGCGCAATGCGGGAGCCTCAAGCCTGTAAGCATAGAATCGATGATTTCTTTTCTGAAGTATCTGAGCCAGACGCTTCGGTTTTAGCTTGGCTATTGAGCGCAAAGGCAATCGTAGCCAATAAAATTGGTGATATGGGGGAATCGTGTCGCATGCACGTGCTCGCCCACCGTGCAGCATTCGAAACTGGACAAATCCGACAGGCTATCCTCACAGCAACCAATGCTGGGGATTCTTTTGCCACTCTTGGCGACCTCGATGCTGCTTTAGAATGGGATGAGATAGCGCTCGCACTTGCCAGACAGAATAATTGGCCAGGTTCGGTCGCCACCGCTTTGCTGCAGACCGGCAACGCACTGCGTTTATTGCATCGATACCGGGATGCAAGGGAAAAACTGGTCGAATCTTTGGCCGTTCAATCTAAGATTCCCGGCTCACGGACTTACGCCCATACACTGAGCTACCTCGGTGATCTCGCTTTAGACCTCGGTGCCCCTGACGATGCACTCGGTTTCTTTCAAAGCGCAGCTGAGAAAATTATCGAACACAATGAACCGGTTTTTCTCTCAGATTGTTGGCGTGGACAAGCCATTGCACTTTGCAGAATGGGACACGCCGAAGAAGCCCATCAAAAGATAAAAGATGCCTTAAAGGTCGCTCAAGAACATCAAAATCTGGACGAACAGATCAAATGCTATCGTGTATTGGCGGAACTTTCGAAAAAAACACAGTGTACGAAACCTGAAGAGGTCACTGCACCAACGCTTGGTCTTCATTACCTTCTGAAAGCCTACGAACTATGCCAAACCATCAAGGATTTCACAGTTCCCGCAGATCTTCTTGATGACATCGCCAATAGCTACGCTGACCTCGACGACTTTAAGAATGCCTTTATTTACTCGAAGATAGCTGCAAAAACCAAAGAGAGCCGACGATTAATCGATGCTCAAAATCGGGCGGTTGCATTGCAAGTCAAGCATGATAATGAGCGTCACCGTGCTGAAGCGGAACACCTACGCCGAATTGCTGTCAGTGAAGCCGAGCGCGCCGCCAATCTTGAAGAATCAAGCAATACGCTAGAGACACTTGGCCTTATCGGCCGCGAAATTACTGCAAACTTAAATGCTGAGGCGGTGTTCGAATCCTTACATCGTCATGTCAACGATCTACTCGACGCAAGTAGTTTTGCAATCTCCTTGCTTACGCCAGATGGCAAAGCTTTGCAGTGTGTTTTTGGCATGGAGAATGGCGAAGCCATCCCAAGTTTCACGACACCACTCGATCATCCAGTCTCATCATTTGCGCGCTGCGCTCGAGAACGACAAGAATTTGTACTGGAACGCGAACCCGGCACTGAAGGACGCTTCATCATTCCGGGCACCATGGAAACCTTGAGCTTACTCTATACACCGCTAATGATCGGTGAACGTTTGTTGGGTGTCATGTCGATACAGTCGATACGTCCGCATGTCTACGGTGAACGTGAACGCTCTATTTTGCGCACACTCGCGGCCTATGGTGCAATTGCCTTAGACAATGCCTACGCCTACAAACAGCTACAGGCAACCCTAGAGACCTTACGCGAAACGCAAGACCAACTCGAAGAGGTTAGCATTACTGACCCATTGACGGGCATGCGCAACCGCCGATTCCTACTACAGAATATCGAAGCCGATGTGGCGCGAGTATTGCGCACCTATGAAGACCAAATTGAAGCTGGGGCAGATCAGCCTCCTAGCGATGAGGACATCGTATTCTTTATGGTCGACCTTGATCACTTTAAATCTGTCAATGACACCTACGGTCACGCTTGTGGTGATATGGTCTTAATTCAAATGCGCGACCGCTTACAACGCGTCTTCCGAGAATCCGATTACCTGATTCGTTGGGGTGGAGAAGAATTTTTGGTGGTCGCCCGTAGCTGCAATCGACGCGATGCACCGACAGTAGCCGAACGCATTCGTCACATCATTTCGAGCACAAGCTTCCAATTGATTGACGACATCGAAATCCAAAGAACTTGCTCAGTTGGTTTCGCCAGCTTCCCTTTCCTGCCAAGCCAACCACATCTTTTGACATGGGCGCAAGTCGTCAATTTTGCCGACCAAGGCTTATACATGGTGAAGAAAAGTGGTCGCAATGCCTGCATTGGGATTAGCCACACCGAAGGTAACTTCGATGAAGATTTCTATACTCGCGTCATGCGTCATCCACAAAATGCGGCCGAAGCTGGCATGATTCAGATCGTACGCGAAAAATCAGCGGCTGATGAAATCGACCTTAGCGTCATTTCTGCGAGTTAGATAACCCCTACTTTTACACTAGCTTCAGCACGAAATCTCGCTAGCGCTGTTTTAACATCTGGATACCTTAAGCGCACCCCTAACTCAGTCTTCATACGGCGATTATCTAGTCGACGAGACTCCGACATAAACGACAGCAGCATCGGCGACACTTGTTGTTCAAGCTCTTGGCGCGTCAAACGCGGGGCCGGAGAAAGATTATATGCCTCCGCCACCACATCAAAATACTCTCCCATTTTGAGCGCACTATCATCGACTGCATGATAGGTCCGTGACGGCAAGCCGCGAAATAAGGCCAGCCAAGTTATATAGGCGAGATCATCGGCGTGAATATGATTGGTGTAGACATCTTCTTCATCACGCAAAGCCGGCGTGCCTTTTTCCAAGCGCTCCAGCGGCAGACGCTCTGCCGCGTAAATGCCTGGGACACGCAAAATACTTAATCGTCCATATTTTCTTTTTGCCCACGAGCGCAGGCAGCGTTCGGCATCCACACGGCGCTTAGCTCGCGCGTTACTCGGTGCGACAGGACGAGTCTCATCGAAATAAGCCCCTTTGCAATCGCCATAGACGCCCGTGGTGCTGATATAAACAAGCTGCGCCTTCTCAGGTAAAATAGCGGCTAAAAGACGAGTTCTACTATCAATTTCGCCCTGCGAAGGTGGTGGTGCAAGGTGCACAAATCGTGTCGCCAAATGTGCTATCCGCCAAAGGCTGTCGGTATGATCCAAGTTAGCTTGAATCGGTATCGCACCCAACTGTCGCAGTTGTGCGAAACGTTCAGACTTCGGTCCCTGACTAGTCACCGCGAACACTTGAAAATACCGAGTCAATAAGGGGATTAGACGTTCACCCACATCACCACAGCCGAGAATAACAATTCGGGGTTTGCCGAAGCGAGCTGAGATGGACGGCGAAAGCTGTTTGCTAGCGAGCGTGGTCGAGTGGATTGGGTCCTGAATTTTCATGCATCCTACTTGGTAATTGATGGGGCAAAAGCTGGCGTTGCGGCAAAGCGTGAATAGAGACTCGTCAAACAGTGAGAAGCTTTCGAAAGCTTCATCAGAGTACACAACATCGTTTTTTTAGGGCAAATTTCATTATGGCGTTTCAAATCAGTCTCAGTCCAAGCGGACGTCAATTCGAGTGCGACAGCGACGAGAGCATTTTAACAGCTGCATTGCGCGCAGGTTTCATTTTGCCATACGGCTGCAAGAACGGTGCGTGCGGCTCCTGTAAAGGGAAAGTATTGGAAGGTGAAGTCGTTCATGGACCGCATCAAGAACGCGCGCTCTCGGCAGAGGAAGCGGCGCAAGGTGGCGCCCTCTTCTGCTGCGCAAAACCACAAAGCGATGTCCGTATCGAAGCACGCGAACAATTGGCGGATGATGAATACCCAATTAAAAAACTCCCAAGCCGCATTTCCAAAATGGAGAAACTCGCCGATGATGTGATGCTGGTGAGTTTACAACTGCCTGCCAACGAAAAACTGAATTACCGAGCAGGTCAATACATCGAGTTCATGCTCAAAGATGGCAAACGCCGTAGCTACAGTCTAGCCAATGCACCGCATAGTGAAGAACATTTAAGCCTGCATATTCGCCACATGCCAGGCGGCTTCTTTACCGATCAGGTATTCTCGACTGTCAAAGAACGTGACATTTTGCGCTTTGAAGGGCCTCAAGGAAGTTTCTACCTGCGTGAAGATAGCGACAAGCCGATCATTCTGCTGGCGTCAGGCACTGGCTTCGCCCCGATCAAGGCGATCATGGAGCATTTGATTCATATCGAATCTACCCGTCCAGTCAGTTTGTATTGGGGCGGCCGTCGCCCTAAAGATTTGTATATGCAAATTTTGTGTCAAGAATGGGCGAATCAGCTCCCCCACTTCGAGTTTGTACCAGTGGTATCTGACGCCCTCGCTGAAGATCAATGGCAAGGTCGCACCGGGTTTGTCCATCAAGCAGTGCTGCAAGATCATCCTAATCTCTCGCAGTATCAGGTCTATGCTTGCGGCGCGCCGATTGTGGTCGAATCGGCCAAACGAGACTTCGTGCAGCAAAGTGGTCTGCCTGCAGACGAGTTTTATGCTGACTCGTTTACGTCGGAGGCAGACTTAGCGAAAAATTAAGTCGGCCATCTTTTTTAATTTTTTTCAGACTTTTTTCATTTTGCATTGCGCAAAACCAGAAAAAAACCGTTACACTACCGCCATGCAAAATTTTACTGACATGTCTTCCCCAAATATCGCTCGACGTCGCCGTTCGCACTCCGAGCCTGGGAAGTCCTGCGCGTAAATTCAGCACGGACACACAAAAACCACAGGCTCAAACCCTGTGGTTTTTTTTTGCCTATTTTGTTTTACTCTAGTTTGCTCAATCAACTGTTTGCCCTATCCACGAGGAGTTAGAAATGGAATTTAGTCAGTACAACGTCAACGCTTTAATGTACATCACACCGCGTCCAGAGTTGGTGTTTACAGAAGGCCGAGGCATGTGGCTGACCGATCATAAAGGCAAACGCTATCTCGATTATTTGCAAGGCTGGGCCGTGAATTGCCTCGGCCACTCTCCTAAATGCATCGAAGAAGCCGTGGTGGCGCAAGCCGGCAAATTGCTCAACCCATCGCCGGCCTTCTACAATGAGAACATGATCGTTTTGGCCGATCTATTGACCAAAAACTCTTGTTTTGATCGCGTATTTTTTGCTAACAGCGGTGCCGAAGCCAATGAAGGTGCGATCAAACTAGCTCGCAAATGGGGCCAAAAACATAAAAACGGCGCGTTTGAAATCATCACTTTCGATCATGGTTTCCATGGCCGAACTTTGGCAACCATGTCAGCTTCTGGCAAGCCAGGTTGGGATACCATCTTCGCACCACAAGTTACAGGTTTCCCGAAAGCTGATTTGAACGATATCGCCTCAGTCGAGAAACTGATCACGGATAAAACTGTCGCGGTCATGTTAGAGCCGGTGCAAGGCGAAGGCGGCGTGATCCCAGCCTCTCGTGAATTTATGCAAGCACTGCGAGCATTGACGAAAAAACACAATATTTTGTTGATCGTCGATGAAGTACAAACCGGCATGGGACGCACCGGCGAACTGTTTGGCTATCAACTATCTGGCATAGAACCAGACATCATGACATTGGGTAAAGGGATTGGCGGCGGCGTGCCACTCGCTGCACTGCTCGCCAAAGAAGAGGTCTCTGTGTTTGTTCCGGGTGATCAAGGTGGTACCTATAACGGTGCACCACTAATGACAGCGGTCGGTGTCGCGGTGATTAAGGCATTGACGGCACCGGGCTTCTTGGATGAAGTTAAAGCGAAGGCCGATTACCTCAGCAAAGAGCTCAACAAACTGTCCGATCAATTCGGCATGGAAGGCGAACGCGGTGAAGGTCTCTTGCGCGCCTTGAAATTGGGTAGCGATATCGGTCCACGCCTCGTCGACGTCGCGCGTGATCTTGAACCCTTCGGTCTTTTGATCAATTCTCCACGTCCAAATTTATTACGTTTTATGCCCGCCCTCAACGTCAGCTACGAAGAAATCGACACCATGATTTCTCTGTTAGGCAAAGTCATCCAACAGGTGAAAGACGAAGCCGCGGCCACTTCTGCAGGCTAATTTTTCTCATCTTGAAAAAATAGACTGCCAACCAAACTAGTAGCTTGACCATGAAAATCAAACATTTTTTGCAAGTGAGCGATCTCACTCTTGAAGAATACGAATACCTGATGCAAAGGGCGCGTATCATCAAAGATCGCTTTAAACGATACGAAACCTATCATCCGCTGCTCGACCGGACCCTTGTCATGGTGTTCGAAAAAAACTCAACCCGTACACGTTTGAGCTTCGAGGCCGGCATGCACCAACTTGGTGGTGCGGCAATTTATTTGAACACACGCGATAGCCAATTAGGTCGTGGAGAACCCGTCGAAGACGCAGGTCAAGTGATGTCCCGCATGTGCGACATCATTATGATTCGTACCTTTGAACAATCGATGATTGAGCGCTTCGCGGCGAATTCGCGCGTACCGGTCATCAATGGTCTGACCAATCAACATCATCCTTGCCAAGTTTTCGCCGACGTTTTCACTTACATCGAACACAAAGGTTCGATCGCCGGTAAGAAAGTGGCATGGATAGGTGACGCCAACAACATGATGTACTCATGGATGCAAGCCGCCAAAGTCTTCGGATTTCATCTGCACATCTCTACGCCAAAAGGTTATGACATTGATCCAGCAAACGTGACGGTAGAATCTGAGTACTACACCGTCTTCGAGAATCCCTCTGATGCTTGCGAAGGCGTGCACTTGGTCAATACCGACGTGTGGACTTCGATGGGCTATGAAGCCGAAAACCAAGCCCGTTTGAAAGCCTTTGATGGCTGGATCGTTGACGAAGCGAAAATGGCACGCGCCCATCCTGAGGCACTGTTTATGCATTGTTTGCCAGCACATCGCGGCGAAGAGGTTTCCGCCGGCGTCATCGATGGTCCACAATCGGTTGTATGGGACGAAGCAGAGAACCGTTTGCATGTACAAAAAGCCTTGCTCGAATACTTGGTAATCGGCAAAGTCGAGAACTAATAGCAGGCTAACAAATTTAAGAAACAAATCACACTTACTTTTCATCTACAGAAAGCACATTATGAGCGACGTAAAAAAAGTAGTATTAGCGTATTCCGGCGGCCTCGACACCTCCGTTATTTTGAAGTGGTTGCAAGACAATTACCAATGTGAAATCGTGACCTTCACCGCTGACCTCGGCCAAGGTGAGGAGCTCGAACCAGCACGCGCTAAAGCATTAAAGTTTGGCATCAAGCCAGAAAACATCTTCATTGATGACGTACGTGAAGAGTTCGTACGCGATTTCGTGTTTCCAATGTTCCGCGCCAATACGGTGTATGAAGGCGAATACCTTTTGGGCACATCGATCGCACGTCCATTGATCGCCAAACGCTTGATCGAGATCGCCAAACAAACCGGTGCCGATGCAATCTCTCATGGCGCAACCGGCAAAGGCAATGACCAAGTGCGTTTCGAACTCGGCGCTTACGCCTTGATGCCAAACGTTAAAGTCATCGCTCCATGGCGCGAATGGGATTTGCTGTCTCGCGAAAAACTCTTGAAGTACGCCGAAGACGCAGGTATCGCCATCGACATGAAACACAAAAACGGTGGTGCGCCCTACTCCATGGATGCCAACCTCTTGCACATCAGTTTCGAAGGCCGTCACTTGGAAAATCCAAGCGCTGAAGCAGAAGAATCGATGTGGCGTTGGACTGTGAGCCCAGAAGCGGCACCAGATACACCAGAATACCTCGACATTGAATTCGAAAAAGGCGATATCGTTGCATTGAATGGCGTGCGCATGTCCCCTGCTACCGTTCTGACTGAGCTCAATCGTCTCGGTGGCAAACACGGCATCGGTCGCCTTGATTTAGTCGAAAATCGCTACGTCGGTATGAAGTCGCGTGGTTGCTATGAAACGCCAGGTGGCACGATTATGTTGCGCGCTCACCGTGCGATCGAATCGATTACCC
>CAYWNE010000095.1:0-15282 GCA_964459555.1 uncultured Burkholderiaceae bacterium
GATTGAATCGCCCATCAAGGCCGTTGCTAATTTAGTCGCGTTGACGAAGTCAACTTTGCCGCCAACGGAATCAGAAATCAAACGCTCGGTCGATTCCAGTGGGAACTGCCAGTCGGGATTTTTAGCGAAGGCTCCAGTCGGTTGTTCGTGGTTATTGATGACAGCACGCGTGCGGCCGGCACGCATTTTCGAAATCGCATCATGTTGGCCAGCCGTCAAAATATCGCAGCCCAAAATCAAATCGGCTTCGCCAGTTGGAATACGCTGTGCGCGCAGCTTGCTAACTTTTTCAACGATACGAATGTGAGAGGTCACAGAACCATTTTTCTGCGACATACCGGTCATGTCGAGTACCGACGCGACCTTACCTTCGAGATGCGCAGCCATACCGAGTAAAGCACCAACGGTGATCACACCTGTGCCGCCGATACCGTTCAAAAGAATATTGTAGGAAGTGTCGCAGCTTGGCAAAGTCGGCAATGGAATGTCACCGAAATCATCCGTTTTCGCTACGCCCGTTTTCGACTTCACTAACTTGCCGCCTTCGATTGTCACAAAGCTAGGACAGAAACCTTTGACGCAAGAATAATCTTTGTTGCAGGACGATTGATCGATCGCGCGTTTGCGACCAAATTCAGTCTCGACCGGCATGATGGATGTACAGTTCGATTGCACGCCGCAATCACCACAACCTTCGCACACAGCTTCGTTGATGAACATGCGTTGATTAGGATCAGGGAATTGTCCTTTCTTACGGCGACGGCGTTTTTCTGCGGCGCAGGTCTGATCGTAGATCAACACCGTGGCGCCTTCGATTTCGCGCAGTTCGCGCTGCACAGCATCCATGTCTTTGCGATCGTGGAGCGTCACCATGCCAGGCAAACCACTGCGATCGCTATAGCGTGTCAAATCTTCAGTCACGAGCGCGATACGCTTTACACTTTCGGCCGCCATTTGTTGCGCCATCATCTGCACGCTGATAGTGCCGTCGACTGGCTGACCACCCGTCATCGCCACCGCATCGTTATACAAAATCTTGTAAGTAATATTGACCTTGGCCGCAACCGCTGCGCGGATCGCCAAATAACCAGAGTGGAAGTAAGTACCGTCACCTAAATTTTGGAATACGTGCGGCAGTGTCGAGAAGGCTGCTTGACCAATCCATGGAGCACCTTCGCCACCCATGTGCGTCGTCAGTTTGTTGAACTCGGGATAAATCGCTGTCGCCATCACGTGGCAACCGATACCTGCCAAAGCCAAACTACCTTCAGGCACTTTGGTTGAAGTATTGTGCGGGCAACCTGAGCAGTAATAGGCTGGACGCGCAGGTGTGTTGACTTGCTTGGTCAAGACCTCGTCTTTGGCTTCCAAGAAAGCCATACGCTCTTTGATCAAATCACTCGTGTGGAATCTGGCGATGCGCTCGGTAATCACACGTGCAATTTGCGACACCGAGAAGTCTGCTTTTGAAGTTAACAACCATTCACCGCGCGGTGCAACCCACTCACCTTTTTCGTCGAACTTACCAATCACGCGAGGACGTACATCATCGCGCCAGTTGTACAGTTGTTCTTTGAGTTGGTATTCGACCATTTGGCGTTTTTCTTCAACCACCAAGATCTCGTCGAGGCCTTGCGCAAACTCACGAATACCATCGGGTTCCAAAGGCCAAGGCATCGCCACTTTGTAGAGACGGATGCCAATATCGGCCGCCATTTGTTCATCGATGCCGAGGTTTTCAAAGGCTTCTAAGACGTCGAGATAAGATTTACCGGAAGCGACGATACCTAACTTTGCATGCGGACTATCAATCGTCACATGATTGAGTTTATTGGCACGTGCGTAAGCCAAGGCTGCATAGATTTTGTAGTCTTGCATCAGCGCTTCTTGTTTGCGTGCTTGTACGCCTAGCGTGTCGAGCGACAAACGTGTATTCAAGCCGCCTTCTGGCATCACGAAATCTTCAGGAATCGTGATCTTCAAACGGAAAGGATCGGCATCCACCGAAGAGGTCGATTCAACCGTATCGGCTAAAGCTTTAAAACCAACTGCGCATCCAGAAAAGCGCGACATGGCCCAAGCATGCAAACCCAAGTCGAGGTATTCCTGCACATTAGCTGGATACAGCATTGGAATCATGCACGCGGAGAAAATATGATCAGACTGATGCGGCAAGGTCGACGAGTAAGCGCCATGATCATCACCTGCCACCAAAATCACGCCGCCATGTTTGGAGGTGCCAGCATGATTCATGTGTTTGAAGACGTCGGCACTACGATCAACGCCGGGGCCTTTGCCGTACCACAAAGCGAAGACGCCATCGTATTTAGCAGGGCCAATCAAGTCGACTGTTTGCGTACCCCACACCGCGGTGGCGGCGAGGTCTTCATTCACACCGGGGACGAACTGAATATGATGTTGTGCTAGGTGTTTTTTGGTTTTCCACAATGTTTCATCAAGGCCGCCGAGTGGTGAGCCGCGATATCCGGAAATGAAGCCAGCCGTATTCAAGCCAGCGGCGAGATCACGCTGTCTTTGTATCATCGGCAAGCGCACTAATGCCTGAATGCCAGATAAGAAAATCGTGCCAGTGTTCGAGGTGTATTTGTCGTCGAGAGTGACAGGTGCCAACTGAGAACCGGACTGCGGTGTAACGGACTGTGAGTCGACGGACGATGTTGCAGAATGTGCAGAGTTTGCGGCAGACGAAAGCGTAGACGCTTCCACCGGACCAGCAGATTTCATTGCTGTGTCGGATGACATTGTAGTGCTCCAAAAAATTTGTGATTTTTGTGTGCAAAGAACCTACATTGCATCCGGTAAGACACAAGATCGTTCTGAGCTCATGGGAAGGTAATCGGCATGAGCTAGTTTGCATAGGCTGGGATAGCAGCCATTTTAATTCAATTCAGACCAAAAGCCCACTCAGGCGACGGCCCATCAACAGGCGTCATCCCGAAAATCTTTCCTAAAGCTTAATCATTCCTCCCAGTGTGCAGCGAGGACGAAGAATCACGTTTTAGGAACATTTTCCGCTGGGCAGATCTGAATTGGAGACATCAAAGAAAGCTTTCGAAATTTGGGATGGAGACCACACCCATTCGCTGCAGCGCTTTCTCGACTTCCTTTGAAATCTGCTGTATGCGCAGTGTAGTGAGAACTAGTCTGTTTGAAAAATACGGAATTAAAATAGGGCTATAAGGAAAAACAATACCCCACTTTTGAACTTGCCGTAGCTACAATAAAAAAGCCCGTATCTCCGATGGCGATACGAGCTTCAAATCATTCGACATTCAGTCCCAAACAACTAAAGAGGAAACTACCGCATCCTCGCGCCGATTTTTGACAACTTAATTGCCAATGTGCTTCTTCAAGAATGCTTCCAGTTTCAAATAGAACTCCTTGCGGTGCTCACTATCATAGAACCCATGGCCCTCATTCTTCGTCATCAACCAATCTGGTTCATTACCCGTTTTCTTCAAGGCCTCTCGCATCACTTCAGCCTGCGCGAGCTCAGTTCGTTTATCTTTATTGCCATGCACCAAAAACACTGGCACTTTGATTCGATCTGCAAGATTAATTGGGGATTCAGCGGCTAGCTTTTGCATGTCGTCACCCATAAAAGTACGCAACCAATTAGTTAGTTGAGTATCACCTTTGATCCCATCCTGACTAAAGCGCCCAACAAGATCATATAGACCAGCATAGCCAACCGCACATTTGACGAGATTTGGAGCCTTGATTGGCACCATCATTGCAGCGTAGCCTCCATAGCTCGCACCAAACACGCAACTTCTCTTTGCATCGATACTCGGTTGAGTGCCAGCCCACTTTAAGCCATCAATCAAATCATCGATCATCACACCACCGAACCCACGTGCTCCCGCCATTTGGAATGCTGTACCCCGACCACTCGAGCCACGGAAGTTGACTTGCAAAACGGCATATCCACGATTAGCGAGAAACTGCGCATCTGCATCAAATGACCAGTTATCTCGTATTCCGATCGGGCCACCATGTGGCAGCAAAATCAGAGGCAATTTCCTACCATCTGTCGAATTTGGAGCTGTAAGATAGCCCGTAATAAGCATTCCATCGCGCGCTTTGAATTCTATCGGCTTACGTACAGCCATCAGATCTGGGTCAATTCCCTTCAGATTTGCGAACAATAGATCAGCTTTACCTGTATCGCGATCGAACAAGTAGTACGCGCCGGGATCTCGATCGCTGCTCACATAAAACAGTAATTTCTTAGCGTCGTCTGAAAAATTGATGAAGTGCACATACGCATCTGGGAAAGAGGCGCTAAGTGTTTGATGCAGCTTCGCGTCACGGGAATTCTTGTTAATGTAAATCGCTTTTTTGGCACCGACTGCACTTGTGAAAGCGAATGGCTCAGATGGCCATGAGCTGTATTCAATGGTCGAGACATCACCTATCGCATCACCACCGAGTAACACCCTCTCACCACTTTGTAGGTGCTCACGATAAAGCCGACTGGCTTCGCCTTTCTCACTAAATTTCAGGAAGAAGAATTGATTGTCAGAGGAAAACCCCAAAGGTACATAATCAAATCCCAGTCGAGAATTATCAACACGATTCCATTGTTTATCCTGATCTGAATACCTGAACAATGCCACTCGATTATCATCATCGCGACCGTAGGCGAACCGCGCGAGACCATCGTTTTGGTGTACAAAGTCCAAATCGGGCAAAGAGATGTCAGCGACCGCGTGACGCACACCATTCATGGTATTGATCTGAATAAGATTCGTCCTAGGGCGTCGCCATTCATGAGTGCCGACCATAATCGTGCCATCATAGGACTCAGGTATGTGGGAGACCAATCCCACTGCATAATCGTTGCCGTAGCGCTCGCCACGCTTAGAATTCGAAATATTCTTGTAGCCGAACAAATATTCAACTTTCGTGCCATCTAGATCGGCTGCGATGATTTCACCCGTAGCCTGGGGTGGCTCACGGTCGCCAACCTCAATGCCTTTATTAATCACTAAGCGGGAGTTACTACTCCACATAAAGTTCACAGGCACCTCGTATCCCGGCAGAATAAGACGCGAAACGACATTCAGTTCAGGTAACGAGAAAACCGTCAAGGTTGGTACTTCTCTATCGCCACGCATCAAGCGGACACTGACGGCGATGTGCTTACCATCAGGAGACAGTCTTGGCATCGTAAATTGGTTTTTCTCAACAAATGCATCGACTGGCACCTGAGCGATGTTCTGCGCGAAAGCAGAGAATTGAACCATCGCCGCCAAGCCAGCGCAAACTAGAACGTTTTTAAACATGTGCTCTCCTTGAAATGTTCGAGCATGGTAAGCACAAATAACAAACAAATCTAGTTAAATTGACAGTATTAGAAGCAAGAACTTTTCAACTTTCAAGATCGCGTTCCGCCGCAATCACTTGAGTCCCAAGCAATTCCATTCATCTAAACATTTAACAAAACAACACAAGATAAGATTTTTTATTAAATTATTTGACATTAAATATGCCATTAACTACATTGGTAGAACTACTCGAGTAGTTTTCATCTTCTTTCACTAGGGACAAGCAATGGATGAAGAACAAACCAAGGCCTCGCTGAGCGAGCCTCAATTTGCGCTGATGCGCGTACTCTGGGAACAGCCAGATTCCAACGTCGCGCAAATTGTCGAATCTGTGCGCAAAGTGCGACCGCTGGCACACACCACCATCGCTACGATGCTGACAAGATTGGAGAAGCGCGGCCTAGTTAAGGCACGAAAAGATGGGAGACAGCTATTTTATAGCGCGACCGTGAGCGAAGACGAAGTTCAGAAGTCAATGCTCGCCGAATTACTTACATCCGCATTCTTAGGCAATGCAAGAGCGCTTCTGAGTCACCTAGTGAACGAAGAGACTGTAAGTGAACAAGACCTTATTGAACTAAGGCAGAAAATTAAACAGAAACGGGAGCAATAAAGCCATGACGCTAGCCAACTTATCTTTATGGTTATGTACTTACTTATTGCATAGTAGCGTGCTATTGATAGCCTGCTGCGTGATTGACCGCTTTGGTCTTCTGAAACAACTTCGCTTGGCAGAATGGAGCTGGCGGGTAGCTCTTCTCGCAGGCATTCTGAGTGCGAGCCTACAATATTCACATCTAGTACAACGGGAATCACCTGTAACTCTGCCTCCAACGAAGTCAGGCCTTATGAATGTGGAAGCAGGTAACAAGATTTCTATACCAAGCTCAACATCTTCAGAACACCAGACTAGCATTATTTCCGCACCAAGCACATTGGCTTCGAGTTCTATGCCAGCCAAAGCCTTACCGAGTTCATTGGCCCATAACTATCCCTTGATGCCTACTCGAGTTGACCTGCCTTCACACATTACCCGTTGGTTAGAATGGTTTGCAGCGCTTTGGCTAGTTTATGCGGTTTGGTGCACCCTTTCGGTACTTATACAAATTGGCCTGCTCAATCGACAAATCAACAAACTACCGTCAGCAAACGAATATCCACAAGAATTCAATTTACATTTCGTCCTGCAATCATTAAACCTCTCCCCTTCACGAGTGCGACTCAATCATGCTTGGCATAGTCCGTTTCTGGCTCCCAACAAGCTACTTTGCATTCCGTTCCAAGCACTGCGTGAACTTCCAAGAGAGCAACTACATGCGATTATCGCCCACGAAGTCAGGCACCTTCAGCGCCAAGATCCAATTTGGAGAATCGCCACGCATCTAATCAGCAGAATCTTCTTTTTTCAGGTTCTCAATCAAATGGCGCAAAGGAAACTCAACCTGCTCGCAGAATTTGATTGCGATTATTTTGCCAATCAATCTGTCGAAGCACGAACTGATTTTGGCGAGACTTTGCTTTGGTGTGTCGAAAATTCGGCACAAACCACTCTGCCGAGTATCGCAGTGACGATGGCTGCGCCTTCCGCCCTTGCGCAAAGGATTAACCTCTTACTCGACGACGGTGCGATCGATTCACTGTTTAAGAAACCTAATTTTTGGTCCAACGTTGGGCTACTTTTCGCACTGGCTGGTTCGATCTTCATGCTCGCAAGCCTGCCGCGTTTCGCCCATGCCATCCCAGCACTTACTGCAGCGAAAGAAAATACAATCAAAACAGAACCAAAGCTCAGTTCTACTTCAGAAATCGCGCTCGTCAATACGATGGACGAGAAACCAAATGCCACCCGCGATGAAACACGCAAATACAATAGAGATTTTAGAGACGATGATATCGAGATACCCCCACCCAATTTCAAAGTCAGCGTTCAAGATCTGAAGCTTGATTCAATTGAGATTCCTAGTCACACAGCGAGCAATGAAACACCTTCGGATATCGAAAAGAAATCAGGTGGGATTGCTGCTCAGATTTCCACTAACAATGAAGGCGCTAAGTCAACAAACGCAGCCAACGATATTTCAAACATCGGCAAACCTTCGCCTGAATGGTCGGAACTCGTACGTCGGGCGAATGCGGGTGACCAACAAGCGCAACTCGAAGTTGGAGAGCGCTTTTGGTACGGAGAAGGTGTCAAGGCTGATCATCGAATTTCGAAAACATGGTTTGAAAAGTCTGCCGCACAGGGAAATCCACGCGCTCAGGCGTTTATTCGAATGATGCATGATCGAGAATCTCGCATGCCAGAAATCGAATTCTTCACGCAACACTTCGACGGTCAAGATTTAAAATGGTCTGAGGATCGTTGCCCACTTCCGACCATCGACCTTGCAGACCAAAAACAGAACGACTACCCACAGTTGATTAAAGCAATAGATAAATCAGTCGAGTGCCGAAACAACTACTTGGCAGAGTTAAAGAAACAAATGGCTGGTGGTACCATCATCCCGACCGCTCTACAAAACCTAATGACATCCAACGAACTCGACCAAGCGAATCAGCTTATTCATAAAGTCTTAGTACGCAATGCACTCGTGAGCCGCGAGAAAGCTGTTGCAGCCGTCGATAGTGTACGCGAATGGGAGCGTAAGTTCGTCACCCCTGGCTCCTTAAGCTCTCTCAATCCGCGGCTTACTGGTTATTACAGGGAGCCTGAACAAAAAGGCTATCAAGTTGGCGTTGTTTTGCAACCGAGCGACTTACAACGCAACCAAAATAACTCAGCAGGATCAGTGACGGTTCCCAATACAACACCGACAAGTCCTCAAAAATAAGCGCACACAAAGCGATTTACGATGAACCAGTACTAGCCTATGAAGCAGTTAAGCCTCCTCCGGCGATCGGAGGAGGCGGCCCATCAACCATTAATTTCAAGTGTTAAGACAAACCAAAAACACGACGTAGATACGGTAACCTCTTACTGATCTCAAAACAAATACTACAGATCAAACCGCACCCAAGAATAAGAAGAAGAGCCTCTACGGCAGGGTTCAGCGAGAATGACCGGAATTGCCATGCGAGCAGAATAATCGCTGTTTGATGAACGATGTATGCGGGGAATATTGCATTCGTCAGGTATGCTCTGGCAGCACTATCGAAATTCCAATGCTTTCGGGCGAAACCGCAAAGCGCCAAGATTGCGTTCCAAGCCATCATCACCCAGACCGCACGCTGAACATGCAGCAACCAACTAGGATACTCGCCGAAGGTTTCAGAAAGACCAAAGTACGAGACTAACAGGACCCAACCCACAACAGCGATACTCAAGCTTCTCCAACGCTTCTCTGCCAACTCATCCCAAAACCGCAAATTATTTGCAACAAAATAGCCAATCAGAAAATAGAAGAAATAATTCGCATGGTTGTACCAATCATTGGTCAGATTATTCGTCGGTGGGTGTCCACTCAAGAGCGTAATGCGCGTCAAGGCGAGGTAAGCAATTGGTAGCAGTAATAGAGTTTTTCCGCTAAGAAGCTTGCTCATCATCTGTTCCAAAGTTTGCATGGCACGCGGAAAAAATCGGATCACAATTGCAATCAGCATCGAGTATGTCCATAGGTAGGCCAAGAACCAGAGGTGATTCCAAGTCGGCAGCACCAAGCGTTTGCCTTCAATCACAAAACCTTTGTAGGCGTGGAAATAGAGATTCAGAAAATCCGCGTAGCTACCTTGGTACTGAAGTTTCTGTACCACTTCCAAATAGGCTTGTGGCGGCACGATAACGGCCATCCCGAACAGCAAAGGCAACAAGATGCGGCCGCTGCGGCTCGCGGCAAAGCGCCCGGGCGCTTGGCGCCTCAGCATAAAGTGGGTGGCAACACCAGAAACCATAAACAACAAACTCATGCGCCATGGATTGGTCAAAAACATCAAAGGCTCGATCAAGCTACTCGCGGCTTCCGACTTAATATGCCAGCCCCAGCTCACGTAGTACATGCCGACGTGATACAAAATCAAAAGACCGAAGGCGACGATCCTGACCCAATCTAAGAAGTAGTGGCGATCGGCGGCAGAAGTTGTACTGTCGACCTTTTTAGCAAACTTACTGGCTAAACGATCGGTCGACTCTGAAAACGGCTGACTTGGGGTGGTGGCAATCACGTTGAACTCCTAAAGATGAACAAGTGATGGCACTGTAAAACGAGGGATTGGTGATGACGAGCGAAATGGGGTGAAGTGGTTCTGGCTTGTGGCGAAGTGGATTTAGCTCAATTCAGCGCATGCAATACTTGGTCATTCTGGCTTAGCTTGCCTGCCCTAGCCGTTGCAAGATCTCTTCGCGATATTGGCGACTGCAGGGTACTTGCGCTCCATGGCGTAGCACCAACTGCGCATCACCTTTACTAAGACTTTCACAGGCTTGAATCGCATCAAGTCGCACCAAATAACGCCGATGGCAACGAGCAAATGCCGCGCCCAATCGCTCGTGCAAGCCGCTCATGGTCTGCCGCAGCATATAGTGTTTGTCTTCGGTGTAGATGATCACATAGTTATCGGCCGCTTCTGCCCACACAACATTCGAAGTCGGTACCACATAGACATGGCCACGTTCGCTAATCATCAAAGGTGGATCATTCTGAACGTGAGCCGTCGGGTGTTCTGCCCGTCGTCCACGTAATTTGCTGAGTGCTTTCAGAAATCTCTCTTCGTCATAGGGCTTGAGCAGATAATCTATCGCATTGGCGTCAAAAGCCTTCACCGCATATTGATCAAATGCTGTCACGAATACGATATCGGGTATGGGCGGCGTCAATTGTTGCGCCACTTGCAAACCGTCGAGCTCCGGCATTTGTATGTCGAGAAACATCACCTCATAGCGCTGCTGCGCTAGAAGTTCTAGCGCTTGTTGACCGTCATTCGCCTGTACTAATTGCGCAGTGGGCCAATGTTCGCTGAGTAAGCGCGCCATTTTCTCGCGCGCGGGCCGTTCGTCATCGACGATCAAGATACGGAACGCTTCGGTGTCTTTCATGCGCTCCCCATGGAAGCTTCACCAACCGATAACAAAAGCATTTTCGGCAAGCGAACCTCAGTGCACACACCACCGTCTGCTCGCTGAGTAATCTGTAAAGACGCGTCTGCACCGAATAGCGAGGCTAAACGTTGGCGTAAGTTTTGCAGGCCAATGCCGGCCGTATCCTGCCTCAATTGACCAACATCATCTTGCACGATCAATCGCCATTCGTGTTCGTAACAAACGGCGTGTACTTCTATTTTGGTCAAAGCGGAACGGCGCTCGACCGTATGCTTAAAAGTATTTTCCACCAAGGTTTGCAACAACATGACAGGCACGGGTAAGGCTAAACATTCAGGCGCGATATGCCAGCTAATCTCAACCCGATCAACAAAACGCAAGCTCATCAATTGGGTATAAGCCTTGGCGACTTCGAGTTCACGTTCCAAGCTCACCGTTAGTTGCTGGTGGAGATCCATACTGGCGCGTAAGAGTTCTGCAAGACGACTGATCGCGTTGTCTGCGGCTTTGACATCCGAATACATCAAAGACGAAATCGTATTGAGCGCATTAAACAGAAAATGTGGTTGCATTTGCTGCGTCAAGCTCTGCAACTGCGCTTGCTGTATCAATTGCTGTGCTTGGGCGGCGCGTTCACGCTCATCGACCAAGAACAAATAGGATTGCACGCCAAAAAAAATGAAGTAAAAGAGTCCGAGAAATAGACTCAGTTTTACAGTCTCGTAAAAAAAGACATTGCCCCACGGCTCATGATTATATTGATGTCCCATCGCTGCATAGACCGCATGACGAATTGCGTATATCGTCACAATGAATACAACACAGATCAGCGGGTGCCACATAAGGACGCGCGCCAACCAACGGCCGGGCGTGCGCATCAAGCGTTCATCGCGCAAGATCGGAGTCATGAAATACAAAATCAAGCTAATTACGCTAGCGGAGGACAATTGCCACAAAATGGGTTGCCACAGATACTGACCACCGTCGCGTTGGTAGTCCTGAACCTCAATCACCAACATCATGCTCCAGAATAAAACCCAAACGATGGCCTCGGTCCAGGCCATGCGCTTCTTCAGAGCTTGTGCCGACATCTAGGCACCTTCCTCAAGAATGGTGGCGCCCAGCCATTTACCACTGCGGACCAGATCACGGCTCAATTCCAAGACTAATTTTTCAACCGCCTTGGCCGCATTCGTCAGCGGAATATTTTTCGAGGCACACAGACTCACGGTGCGCGAGAGTTTGACGTCATTAATAGGCACTGCGCGCATTTGGCCGCGTTCAATCTCTGCCAATAATGGTGATACGGGCAAGATGGTGGCCCCCATATCCGCCAAGATGGCAGACTTCAAAATCGCAATCGAAGTGATGTCAATAACGTTTTCAATTTTCATGCCCTGCTCTCGCACAACTTGTTCAATGCGAGGCCGCACACCATGCTGTATGCTCGGCAAAATCAACGGCACTTGCAAAGCCTTTTCGAGACTTATACTTTTCTTCTTGAAAGCGAATTGCGAATCGGCGCGCGTGATGAACATCATTTCTTCTTCGACTAAATGCGTGGTCGCAAACTTTGACAGCTGGCCGTCGTCGAACAGAATCGCAAGATTCAAACGTCCCGAGGCTAGCTGCTCGGTCAAGTTACCAGTCAACTCCTCAGTCAATTGAAACACGATCTCAGGATAAGCCGCCCGCACCGCCGTCAACAAAGGGAAGGCTAATGCACCTGAGGCGCTTTGCGGAATACCGAGCGCGACGGTACCGCTTGGTTTATCGGTCGATTGCCGTACCGCCGATTTGGCATCACTGACTTGCTTCAGAATCGCCAAAGCATGTTCGTAAAAAATCTTGCCAGCATCAGTGGCTTGCATGCCTTGCGCGGAACGGTGCAATAAGGTGGCGCCGAGTTCTTCTTCAAGCTGCTGCAACTGTTGTGTTAAAGCTGGTTGCACGATATGCAGAACCCGCGCCGCGCGCGACAAGGAACCATGATCGACAATAGCGACAAAGTAGCGTAGCTGACGAAGTTCCATGGGCGTTTCTGCGAGGAGAAGTTTGCGAAAGGCTCAAGTCTATAACAAAAAAACAAAATGGCCGCGTTTTTACGGCGGCCATTGCGGAAAAATTCGGTTTGTTTAGAGGATCAAAAGAACTCGACGCTGTCTTGTGAGACCTCGATTTTCAATTCGCCAGAGCTGACTAAGTCTTCGTAGTGACACACTCGATTGCGGCCATTGCTCTTAGCAAAATACAAGGCTTGATCAGCGCGACCAATAATCCCCACTGCAGGCTCAAACGGATCGATATGCGCAAAGCCGATACTAATTGTGACGGTACCGACTTGAGGGAAAGGATAGCGGGCAACGTTCTCACGGAAGCGTTCGAAAATCATCTTCGCATCCTCTTTCGAGGTTGAGCGCAACAAAATCACGAACTCTTCGCCACCAAACCGGAATAATTTGTCGGTGGGACGGAAGGATGAACGCATCAGATTGGCAACCAAAATCAAAACTTCATCACCATACAAGTGGCCGAATTGATCGTTCACACGTTTGAAATGGTCAATATCCAAGACCGCCAGCCAATGCTGCTTCTCACGTTCACTATTGCGGCGTTCGACTTCGATTTCAGCATCTGCAACGGAGTTCTTTTGTATCGTCGTACGCAAGATTTTCGAAAAATTGTCGTCGAAAGTTTTGCGATTCAAAAGACCTGTCAAAGAGTCGCGTTCAGAATAATCGAGCAAGTTTTGGAAGTTGCGATACACAACCAAAATCCCACCCATGACTTCTTTGGTGTTATCCGTATAGGTTTCCGGGTTTTGAATTTCGAGGCAAACCTTGACTTTGTCATTCATCCAAACCGGCAACCACAAAGTGCGATCACCGTTAGCCTCTACCAACTCCGCCACATTGTCGTGCTTACGCAAAGCTTCTGCGAGTTGGGGAAATTGTTCCACTGGTACTTCGGGCGCAACCACACCAGACATTTCTTCCGATGGTGCTAGCTTGCCTTTGACAATGGTAATTTGGGGTTTGACGTAGGCCTTCTCACCAACATGCAAGATGTCAAGGACACGGGCACGTCCGGCGTTGGTCAATTCACTTAAAGCGGAGATAACGGAGATATTCAGAAGATCGTGGTCACGATGCCCTGTAATTTCCATCAAATGTTTGATAATTGATTCCATATGTACTATCTAAGACACAGCATCAATTGAACACAAGTACAAATATCTCACGTTCGTCCTTATTCGCAAACAAAAAAGCCCGCCATGGAAATTGATATCAATTTATCAAATGCCATCAAAGCCGCTTCGATGCCTTGGGACTTGAAAAAGCTTGCCGCAACTAGATTAAGGTCTAGTAGGAAGTTCCGCTCATATTAACTTTATATGGCGAAACAGAGCAAGCGATTCACCTTTCCCAATTGAAATATTCAAAATTTGTTGTAACAGTGGCGCAGTTTCCGGGACTTTATCGCGTGAGTGAGCATCAATATAGTCCTTTTTCTTGGCAAAAACAGAATTTAGCAGTATTTAACACAAGCAATTTTTTTGCAATTTGGCGCTATTTTCAGAGCGCTTGCGGTATCCTTTGAGGTTTCGCATTTCATTCCTTCTATTCATCAAAACAAATGGCAAATTACGTCTATACCATGAACCGCGTCGGCAAAATTGTGCCGCCGAAACGTCAAATTCTGAAAGATATCTCGCTCTCCTTCTTCCCCGGCGCCAAAATCGGTGTGCTTGGTTTGAATGGCTCAGGTAAATCCTCCTTGTTGAAGATCATGGCGGGTATCGACAAAGATATCCAAGGCGAAGCCGTGCCTATGCCGAATATCAAGATCGGCTACCTACCGCAAGAACCTCAACTCGATCCAGAGCAAACTGTGCGTCAAGCGGTGGAAGGCGCACTCGGTGAAGTGTTTGAAGCGCGCGCTAAACTCGAAGAAGTGTATGCTGCGTATGCCGATGAAAACGCTGACTTCGACGCCCTCGCCAATGAGCAAGCACGCTTGGAAGCGATCATCGCTGCTTCCGCAGGTGACAACGTTGAACTGCAATTAGAAATGGCAGCTGATGCGCTGCGCTTGCCGCCTTGGGATGCCAAGATTGGCGTCTTGTCTGGTGGTGAAAAACGCCGCGTCGCTTTGTGCCGTTTGCTGTTATCGAAACCAGACATGCTCCTGCTCGACGAACCGACTAACCATTTGGATGCGGAATCGGTCGATTGGCTAGAGCAATTCCTGTTGCGTTTCCCAGGCACTGTGGTGGCGATCACGCATGATCGCTACTTCCTCGACAATGCCGCTGAATGGATTTTGGAACTCGATCGTGGTGCGGGTATTCCATGGAAAGGCAATTACTCGTCTTGGTTGGATCAAAAACAAGCACGTTTGAAACAAGAAGAAGCGACCGAATCTGCACGTCAAAAAGCCTTGCAAAAAGAATTGGAATGGGCGCGTCAAAATCCCAAAGCGCGTCAAGCCAAGAGCAAGGCCCGTTTGGCACGCTTCAATGAAATGAGCGAACACGAATACCAAAAACGCAATGAGACACAAGAGATCTTTATCCCTGTGGCAGAGCGTCTTGGCAATGAAGTCATTGAGTTCAAGAACGTTAGCAAAGCCTTTGGCGATCGTCTCTTGATCGACAATCTCAGCTTCAAGATCCCACCTGGTGCGATCGTTGGTATCATCGGTCCGAACGGTGCGGGTAAATCAACCTTGTTCAAAATGATTAAGGGCATTGAGACACCAGACAGTGGTGAAGTCATACTTGGTCAAACTGCGAAGATTTCTTTGGTTGATCAATCGCGTGAAGATCTGGCCAATACCAAGACTGTGTTCGAAGATGTGGCGAATGGCGCCGATATCTTGACCGTCGGCCGTTTCGAA
>CAYWNE010000096.1:0-14986 GCA_964459555.1 uncultured Burkholderiaceae bacterium
AACAAAATGCCTTTGCGAAAACGCAGTGAATTGGCCGTGAGTTCGCATTCCAGTTTGTCAAAGTAATGGCGTGCCCACCATTGGCCGACGCCGCATAACCAAATGATGGCGAGTGGAATGCCGACCACAGTAATGGCGAAAATAGCGGCTCCATAGGCCACCAGATACGGACGAATTAAGGGGTTGAAGCTAGCTTTGAGATTCTTAGAGTTCATTATATTTTGCAAAAATTGGATTCATAAAAAACAGAGCAGATCAAAGGATACCTTTGACCTGCTCTTCGCATACAACTCACTTTCTAACCTAATTATTTTGCGCCACGTGGATCAACCACGGTAATTGGCTCAGGCGCGACACCGTAAGCACGAATATCAGGACGATACATATCTTCAGCATAGGTGCCGGGCACACGGAAGCGGCCTGGTGTGACCACGCGCAGCATGTAGAACAACTGTATCGTGTCGCCATTTAAGCGCACCGCCGCCACATAACGATCATCGCGATACTCTTGATGCTTGATGCGACTATCGTTCATGGCATTGCCAACATTGACGTTATCGATCGTGAATTCACCCGCTTGCGGACCTTGCGAGAGATTCATATTCTCGACTTCGAGGCCCGCTGGGATGTGGTCGATGATCATGGCGTCTTCAATCACTTGTTTCGATTTCGCCGTGACGCGCACGATTAACATATCGCCGACTTTCAAGTTACCACCGGCCCATGGTTTACCTGCTACGGTGAACCACTTACGCTCGAGGCTAATCTTGTCGCTACTGGCGACGGGTGCCTTGCTTGGGAAGCCCGCTGCTTCGACTTCTAACCACAAGGCATTCGCACCCTTGTTCTCGATGCTGATGCCTTTGCTGACCAAGCTAGGATCAAAGCTACGGCTTTCGGTATTTTTCGAGCTTAAGGTGGTGCTGCCATCAGCTGTTTTGACGATGGCTTCCCATGGTTCGGTGACTGTACCACCGGCAGCGCGAGCGGCTAAGAACAAGGCGATACGTTCTTGCGTTGAGTAATACCAACGCGGCTTCGCCAAACGTTCGGACAAGTTCATCAAAATGTTTTCGCGTTGTGGATGATTGACTTTGTGACGCAATAGCAGCGCATAGGACAAGGCTTGATCACGCACTGCCGTGCCGTAATCGCCGAGCCAATCCCATTCCCAATCGGTACGAATACCATAGGCCTTGCCCATCGCTTCGTTGAAGGCCACATCCGCACGTTTTTGGTCGCCCATCAATTGCAATGCCAAGCCAAGATGCACCAATGGCAGTGGTGATTTGGCGCGATCACGATAGCTGTCATGCAGCAAGCGCAAAGATGCCAAAGAGGCTTTCTGATCGCGCGCCAACATATAGCCAATGTGTGCTAACTCAGCAAAGCGTTGATGACTATTGCGGATCAAATCATAGTCGCGCCAATCATAGCGACCATTGGCATCGGGTTTCACTGCCGCTGGCAATGGCGAGAACTGATTGGCGGCGCCATTGAGTTTGTCCGTCATCCATTTCTGGGCGCGTTTCGTCATTTCATCGGGCACATTGAAACCTGCTTCGCGTGCGTCTGCCAAGAAGCTGGTGACATACGGTGTCAACCACACTTCATAGGCGCCGTCAGTGCCGTTCCATAAACGGAAGCCACCTTCTGCGCCTTGCATGCCAGCGATACGAGCAATCGCACCTTCGATAAACTTCGCACGCTGTTCACGGGTATGCGGTTTCAAGCCGACTGCTTTCGCACTCTCTTCATCGATGAAAACATGCGGGTAGGCGGCGCTCGTGGTTTGCTCCAAACAGCCGTAAGGATAATCAAGCAAACCCTGCACGATGCTGCGCACATTGAGCGGCGGACGATTCGACATCGCCACACTCATGGTCGCTGAGCCGCGATAGAAACGATCTAACATGGCGGCATCAATTTTCTGCGTTGCGCCCGGTTCGATGCGAATGCGGCGAGCATCTTGTTCGCGCGCTACTGGCGGCTGGATCTGCAAAGCAAACTCACGATGGATGACGACGGGTTTTGCGCCCGCTGTTTTGACATCGAGACTGATGCGTGACAAACCATACGCTTCGGTCGGCTCGACATTGAAACGCAAAATCGAACGTTGTTTGTTCGCTAGCTTCAGCGTGCGATCACCTTCTGCAATCTTGAGTAATTTGTCCGCCGAGAGTTTGACGCTGATCGATTGCTCGCCCTGCATCATGTTAGTGACATCCAAGGCCAAGGTCGAGTTATCGCCGGGACCGATGAAGCGCGGCATCGCAATCTCGGCCACAATCGGCGCACTGACCACCACTTCTTTTTCACTGCTGCCATAGGCTTCTTCAGTCGATGCCACTGCCATCAAACGCAAGGTGCCGTTGAAGTCAGGAATATTCAAAGGAATGTCGGCCTCGCCTTTTTCATTGAGCTGAACCGGGCCAGAGAATAAATCTACCAACTTCACTTTCTTCGGCATGCTCTTGGTATCGCGTTTGCCGGCGTCACCGCCCCATTTGATCTTGCCGACCACACCATCAAGACGCTCAATCAGCTTGCCATACAAATCGCTGAGTTCTGCGCCGAAGCGATGTTTTCCGAAGAAGAAGTCAAACGGATCTGGCGTTTTGAAATTGGTGATATTAAGAATACCGACATCGACAGCAGACACCGTCACCATGGCTTTCTTGCCACCTAAATTGTCGACCTTGATTTTTGCGACCATGCGTTTTTCTGGTTCGACTTGGGCTGGTGCATTGATCGCAACCTTCAGCTTGCGGGTTTCACGCGCCAGCGGTAACCAAGTCAATCCAACGGCACGCGCTGGAGTCACTTTGTCGCCTTGACTACCGGGGCGGAACACCACGGTTGAGATATACATGTCGGAGCGATTCCAGTTCTTATCAATCGGCACGGTGACCGTGGTGCCACTGGTGCTGACCGAAACGCGTTTGCTCCACAAGACTTTATCGGCTTCGACCAATACCAGCGCCTCGCCATCGTGCGGCGGCAAGATCTTGACCTTGACATCACCACCCGGTTTAGCTGGCGCGCCTTCTAGCTGCAAACGAACGCGATCAGGACGATTACCCACACTTTCTGCATCTTGCGCATTCCAGCCAGCATAGAAGCGATAGCGCAAAACGAGTTTGGTTTCTGGATCAGTGACTTCGAGACGATAAGTACCCCAGTTCACCGGCACGGTTAGCTTCGCACGATTCTTTAATTCAATCGCGCCAGCATGGACGGTTTCTTCAGCTTCGGAGTAGCCAGAATGCCAGCCACGACCGGCATCGTAGCGCCAATAGTATTGACGATCTTCGCGCACCAAACGGAAAGGTGCTTGCTTCAAAGTTTGGAACTTACCATCTGGCGAAACACGAATGATTTCAAACTCCGCCATACTGCCTTCACGTGCCACATCACTCTCAAATGCGGGGCGCACTGCAATCATGGCATTGGCGGGCCACCACACTCGCTCAATTGAACGCACCACGGGGCGACCACCAGATTCCAACAAACTAAACGAGGCGCGCACTTTTAACGTGGATTTGGCGTTGGCGGTGTAAGGCACATCGACCTCGGCTTTACCGCCATCATCGAGTGCGGTTTCTTCCAACTCAGATCGACTCTTGTTGGCATCATCAGCAAAATCACCAAAGATGAATCCCGGCCATTCTTTGCCGAGAGGATTACGCACCCGTTCTTGCGCCACACTGCCGAGCAAACGATTGCCGCTAGCGGGAGCACCGTAAAGATAATCGCCTTGCACGGCGACGCTGAAGCTATCGTCTTTTGTCAGTGGTGTGGATTCCGATTTCAAGTTGAGCTTCATGCGCTCGGGCAAAAATTCTTCCACTTGGAAAGTGTAAATCGCGTCTGGGCGTTTGGCGGCAGGATCGGCTCTAAATTCCAAACTCCAGCGACCGGTGTCAGCGTCCAGCGGCAAGTCGATATGATTCTCTAGATAGCCCGGTGTTTTCGCGTTCGGCTGCCAAATGCTGGCGCTAACCACATCGCCACTTGGTTTTTTCAAATCGACTTTGATCGGCGTTGGCGGCAGCGCCACGCCTTCTGCACTTCGTGCCAACAACGAGGCGACAAACTTCTCACCGGGGCGATACAGATCACGCCCCGACCACGCAAATAATTTTGCATCGCGCGGCAGATGACCACCGATATCAAACTCAGCTAAATCAAGGCCCGGCTCTTGCAGCGCCACCATCGAGATTTCATTGCCACGTTTAGCCAACAGCAAGCGCGCATTGGCTGGTAAGCCCGGTAGAACACCATGACCATCGCCATCGGTCTTGGCACGGTGTAAGACCTTACCTTCATCACCGAGCACTTCAAGTTCAATGCCGCTTTGCGCTTTGCCTTCTTTCAAGGAAGTTGTGAAGACATCGGTTTGTTTGACTTGGCGACGCACGTGCAGGCCGATATCGCTGACATAGAAATACGTGACTTGATAATCGTACTCATAGAAACCCGGGCGACGCATGACCGCGACGTAGATACCAGGTTCTTTCAGCTCTTTGATTTTTTCGACTGGAAGAAAACTGACCTTACGGCTATTCGGCACTTCATTCGTCACAAAACGATTTTGATATACGCTTTCTGCGATACCTTGCAAGGCATTCAGTTGCCAGCCCGAGGTTTGACCTTTGAATTTATTGCGGCTGTTGTAGTAATCGTAGTAGTAATCACCTTCGCCATCACCTTCTCCTTCACCACTATCTTCTTCGCTTTCATCATTACTTTGCTTACGTGGTTTGCCGATCACCATTTCCATAAACTTCGGCATTTTTTCTGGGGCCACACGCAAGAATTCCACATCCACTTCGGGAATATTGACAGTAACGACAGGCAAGCCGCCGTTCAAACCTGCAGGCAAAACTGTGCCCTTACTGGCGAAGAAATAAGACGGCGCCATCTCGTCGCTGAGCACATCACAGCTCTGCGCTTGTGCCAACTTCTTATTCTGTTCTGAGGCAAGTTCAGCACTGAGTTTAATTTGATATTGATGCCCTGCTTTGACGTAGGGGAAGAGCAGCACATGCGGATTATCTGAAACGATCCAACCGCCTTTCACGGCTTCCGATTTTGCAGAGGCACTGGCCGATGCGGTTTTCTTGTCCTTCGCTTTCGGATCGCCGAGGTCGTTGACCTCGATCAGTTTATCGAGTGCTAGATCGGTATCGACACTATCGGAGAACATCACTGCCAAGGCAGGCTTGTCGTCATGCAGACGCGCACTACAGCTGGTGACAGCGAATGGTCCGTCGGGATTAGCAACAATCGCGTCGCCACCTGCGCCTTGTCGGCCATGGTGTTTTTTGTACCACCATGCGCCACCGGCAGTGGCCGCAACCGCGGCTGATAACAAAATGATGCTGAGCGTTTTTTTAGAAAGTGCTGGCATGTTTTATCCCAAAGGTGTGCGAGTCAGAATCGCAGCAAGAATGAAAAAAGTTTTTCAAATTATCAAAGCAACAGGCTGCAGTGCCCTCTTGGTGGCGAGCACCAATAAAACCCATGAGCTCGCCGCAAAAAATTTTTTTAGTCGACCGAATATACCACTTAGCAATAGTAACAACACATGACTTCCAAACAATATTTGGAATCGAGAATTTGTATATGCATATGCCACTTTTGTAAGCAAAGATTCTCTATTGCAATAATTCTACTTAAAAACAACAAGCCTCCTGCGAATGTTGCAGTGGCACAAAGGTGTCGGGTAGTATCAAGCGACCTCAGGATGTGGGTCTTGAGGGAATACCAGTTTGTATCTTAGTAGTCTTCACCCTGCGTTAAGCATGCCCCAGATGGTAACGCAACGATAACAAAAGAGAGAAAGAACATGAACAAGAGAGCAATGGATTCAAACGCGAAGAAAAACGTCTTCGCAAAAAATGCAGTACAAGTGGCGATCGTCTTATTAGCAACTGGCGGTACAGCCTTCGCACAAGACACACAAAAAAAAGCGGATGAAGTTCAGACCGTCACAATTAGTTCAACAGGTACTCGCGGTTCAAATCGCACAGTGATCGACACACCAGTGCCTGTCGATATGATTGCTTCTAGTGAGTTGACCAAGGCTGCTCAAGTATCACTCGACAAAGCATTGCAATTCCGCGTGCCTTCATTCAACACGGTACAGACTCCAGTTAATGATGCCACTTCTCTGCTCGACCCATACGAAATTCGTAACATGGGTCCAAGCCGCGCATTGATTTTGATCAATGGTAAGCGCAAGAATATGAGCTCATTGGTCTACACACAAACCTCGCCAGGCCGTGGTGAAAGTGGTGCTGACATTTCCGCGATTCCTCAAGACGCAATCAAACGTATTGAAGTTTTGCGTGACGGTGCGTCCGCACAATATGGTTCCGATGCGATTGCGGGCGTCGTTAATATTATTTTGAAAGACAATCCAGAAGGCGGCAGCATCACTGGTCGCCTTGGCGTCACAGAAAAAGGTGACGGTAAGTCAGAGATTTTCAGCTGGAATCAAGGCCTCGCGCTCGGTGACCGCGGCTTTGTCAATTTCACAGTAGATTACTCACACAATGCGCTGGCAAACCGTCCAGGCATCTTGTCAGTTGCGGACGAAGTTAATTACTGGGGCGCGACAGAAGCTGAAGTTAAAACTTTCTTGAGCAAGCGTCCTGATGGCGGCAACGTCAATGGTTCACCTGACACCCGTGCACAGAAGTTCTTGGTGAATGCTCGCTACGATCTAGACGGTGGCGCGAACATCTATGCGAACGCCGCTTACGTTAATAAGAAAATCGACAGCTATGCGAACTACCGTACTCCATACTGGCGTCCAACCGACTACGGCCTCTTGCACCCAGCAGGTTCACCATACGAAGGCTACGTTCCAGGCTTCCTCGGTGACTTGAAAGATTACAATGGCACGATCGGTACTAAGTTTGATACAGCGGGTTGGGATTCTGATGTCAGCTTGACCTTCGGTGGCAACGAACAAATGTACACTGTCACTAACTCCGTCAATCGTGCAGTAGAAGAGAAATTTAAGGCTGGTATCACTTTGCCAGAGCACGGTCAAACGCGCTTTGACGCAGGTGGTTCTAAGTTTTCTCATGCTGTTTTGAACGCTGACTTCTCAAAAGAACTCTCCAAAGGTGTCAACGTTTACTTCGGTACAGAAATTCGTTCCGAAAAATATTCTTTGATCGCGGGTGATCGTGGCTCGTATCTGTATTCCGGTGCCGATTCCTACGCAGGTAATGCGCCAGCGACATATGTTCAAGATGGCGTAACAAAACGTGGACAAGCTGGTGATTGGACTCGCTCCAACTATGGTATCTATGGTGGTAGCATTGTTGACGTTAGTAAAGACTTCGTCGTCGACGCAACTGCACGTTACGAAAAATACAGTGACTTTGGCAATGCTGTGATCGGCAAACTGAGTGGCAAACTGAAGGTCAATGAAGAGCTGACATTGCGTAGCTCTCTGTCTTCTGGTTTCCGCGCACCATCGCTAGCCCAAATCTATACAGAAAAGAATCAATATTCTTTCTCTGGTGGTACGATTCTGGTCACAGGTATCTTGAACAACGTGTCTAGCGATGCTGAAAAACTTGGTATCGCAAAACTGAAAGCGGAGAAGTCAACAAACTTCACTTTAGGTCTGGGCTATAAACCAACACCAGATACGAGCTTGACGGTTGACTACTACAACATCACGATGAAAGATCGTATCGTATTGGGTTCTGTTTTAGGACCAACTGGCAATGCGAACCAAGCAATCGATCAAGTTTTGAAAGCACGTGAATGGGTTGGCTTAAGCTTCTTCGCCAATGCGCTCGATAGCAAGACTTCCGGTATTGACTACGTCTTCAACCAACGCAACATCAAGCTTGGCGATGTTAAATTCGGCTTCAATTTATCCGGTAACTACACCATCGAAAATGAACGTGATGGCGCAGTCAAGAACCCGGCTGGTATCGCCAATGCAGGCAAATCTGTCTTGGATCCGACGCAAGAGGCTTTGATTTTCACTTCACGTCCGAAATTCAAAACCATTCTCGGTATCGATGCTGACTTCGACAAATTCAATGTGACTTTGAACAACACCGTATTTGGTCCGACCAAGTTCCACAATGCTGATCTAAGCGATACACAGAATTTGGAAGTTGTTTTCAAAACGAAGACTTTAACTGACTTGGCGATCAACTATCAACTGGACAAGAATTTGACCTTGGCATTCAATGTCAACAATATGTTCAACGTCACTCCATCTTGGAAACTGCAAGCTGTGAATGACGTAGCAAAAGGCCAAGCGATTATTAACGATCCAGCTAAGTTGAAAAACGAATGGCAGAATCTGACATTCAATGGCCGCTATGCAATGGTGACCTATGACGGCTCTCACTTCAGCCAATTGGGTCGTATGTATCAAGTATCCTTGAACTACCGCTTCTAATCAAATTGGTGATATAGGATGCAGCGGGTTACCGCCCGCGCAAACAAAAAGACCGCAAGCCAAAACTTGCGGTCTTTTTTATTGGATTCTCAGCGTCCGTAGATATTCCACTCCCTGTATCACCCGACTTCCGTACCACGACAACATCTCACCATCAACGACCAATACCGGCTTACCAATTTGCGTTTGCAATTCAAGCGCGTGACTTTGCTGAAAGCTAAAAGGCTCGGTCGACAACAACACGACGTCGATCTGACTCAGGTCAACTTGGTCCCAAGTAAAGCTAGGATAGCGTCGAGCGTCATGCAGCGCCTGCCACTGCTGCCAGCCACGTAGACTTAACATCGCCGCGATATAGGTTTCGGCGCTCACCGTCATCCACGGATCTTTCCAAATACAATACACAACCCGTTGAGGATCAGGCTTAGATTGACTCAGCAGATTCAAAGCCAGTTCCAACTCACCACACAGTGATTCAGCTCTCTCGCTACAACGGAAAATGCCACCCAATAGACGAAACAAATCAAAATTATCGCGTGGATGATTAGGATGCGTGACCACGACATGTGGAATAAATTGCGCGAGCAGATCGACTGTCGGCTTCTCATTCTCATCAATGTTCACGATCAGGTGAGTCGGCGCTAGGCGTCGGATTTTTTCGATGTTGACGTCTTTGGTACCGCCAATTTTGGGGATCGCCTGCACCACCTCTTTAGGATGAATACAAAACCCCGTCCGCCCGACAATAAACTCTGCCAGACCCAATGAACACAAGAGCTCTGTGATCGATGGAACAAGACACACTATGCGTGGTGTCGCGCCCGTCGCGACTTCCTGATGCACGTTGCCGATCGCGTCGATTAAATCGCGCCTTTTATAATACGATTTGTTTTCTGCGGTATCCATCACACATCTAACTCACGCGATTTCCGTGGCGCTTTTGAAAACGCAAAGTCATAGACAAAGTTCGGCAATGCACGTAAGACCTTCGCCACCACGCCCATTTGCCAAGGAATGACACGATAACTTACACCATGCTCAATGCTTGTGATCGCCTTCTTTGCGAATTTTGAAGCAGGCATTAAAAATGGCATGGCGTAGTCATTGACCTGCGTCATCGGCGTATCAATATAACCCGGCGCAATCGTAACGACGCGTATCCCACTTTCTTGTAGCTCAACCCGCAAGGACTCGCAATAACTGATCACTGCAGCCTTCGAAGCGCTATAGGCACTCGCGCCGGGCAAACCACGAATCCCAGCCACACTGGCGATTCCGACGAGCCGACATCGCTCACTACTAGCGAAGGATTTCATATGTTCGATAAAGGGGGCAAAGGTCGCCACGGTTGCCAAAACATTGGTTTCCATCACCTTTCTAAACACTGGTAAGTCTTCACTCAACTCACTCAAAGTACCGACGGAAATACCGGCACTCGCAATTACCACATGCACCTTACCGCAATGATTTATAAAATCATGTGCGGCTTCTCTTAAAGCATGATGATCATTGACATCCAAGGCATACACAGCATGTCTATCCGGATTCGCTAGTTTTGCTCGCACCGATTCGAGAACCTCACGACGTCGCCCAACGAGGGCGAGGCGCGCACCCTGCGTCGCATATTCGGTTGCAATCGCTTCGCCTAGGCCAGACGAAGCACCAGTAATAAAGATATTTCGCATATGTTGAATCCTTTTCCGGAGCGATGACATTGTGGCGATTTCTAACACCTAAAAAAAATCCGTCGTAGTGACGGATTTTCAATAAAAACTTGAACACAACAAACTCTGCTCTAACTCCTCACTTCTGCTTTTCAGCCTTCTTCGATACTGCAGGTTTTGAGCTCGTGATTGTCGCTGGTAGAGCTTTTGGTGCCGACGGTGGGTTTTTCTCACGATAAACTTTGTCGACCAAATAGTCCATTACAGCTAGACCTGGTTGTAGTGAGTTCCCTGGGGCTTTCGCTTTCGCTGCAACATCCAGTGGTGAGACAATATACTTGCCTTCGATGATCACGGTGGGAATACCATTAATTTTGTAAGCAGCCTGCATCTGCTTAACCGTCCGCAATTTACCATCCATCATAAACGCGTTGTTGTACAACTCGACGAATCGTTTCTTATCTAAACCTTGCTTCTCAACGAACTTCATCACTTCGGCGTCTGTTGAAAGGCGATTCCGATCGACATGAAAGGTATTAAAAACCTTCATTTGCAAGTCATCGACCTTCCCCATCGCTTCCAATGTGAAAAACAATTTCTGCTGAGTCGTTACTTCATGCAAGTCCGAATGCAAGCGTTTAACGACAATGCGATCACCTTGGCGTTTAATCCAATCCTCGAAATGTGGTTCAAATGCATTGCAGCCAGGGCAAAAGTAACCAAAGAATTCGGTGACCTCAACTTTGTTACCTGCACTAACCGGTTGAGGCTGATCCGCTAACCGGTAGTCGACGCCTGCTTGTGGAACAGACTGTCCAAGACAAATGCTTGAAATTAGTATCAATGCACTGCCGCTGATGCATTGCCAAAACGTACTTTTAACCGCGTTACGACGAGCAAACTGCATGGATTCTCCTAAACCAGAATATGATTGTTACCCGAGATACTTACTTTGCTGAACGTATGATTGCTGCGTCAACACCATTCTCAGACAACTTTGTTCGCATTTTGTTCATTGCATCAGCATGATCGAACGGACCAACTCGCACGCGATGCAAAGTGCCGCCATCGCCACTCTTTTCAGTCACACTCGCTTCAATACCCACTAAAGCCAGTTTCGCGCGAGACGCTTCCGCATCGGCAGCATCTTTGAAAGCACCTATTTGTAGGAAGTAGATGAATTTATCATCAGCGACATCGTTTTTAGCAGGGCCCGAAGCTGCAGCAGTTTCGGCTGGCTTAGAAGCAGAACCAGCTTTTGCGATCTCGGCCTTGCTTGCAGCCACTTCCTTGGCAGCCTGTGCAACTGGTTCTTTGTTACCAAACAAGGGCTTATTCGGGTCTTGCATTTGCGTTACAGGCGCATCCGTTTTATCACTTTTACCGCCCTTATTCGTAAAAGGTGTCGAAGCCTTATTGATGACTAATGCGACCACCACAGCAATGCTCAAACCGAGCACCAAGCCCATAATGAAACCCGTTAAAGTGCTACCTGTTTGTTTCGTACGTCGTACTTGAGTTTGAAAACCACGCATCTTGATCTTCCTGTTTTTGAACTTGTTGAATATTTCTGCAAACGACTAGCATTACATCTGATTCGGTGCCGACACACCGATCAAACTCAAACCATTACGCAAAACCTGACGCACTGCCAAGATTAACGCTAAACGTGCAAGTTTGGTTGGCTCATCATCGACCAATACGCGTTCGGCATTGTAGTAGCTATGCATCTCACCAGCGAGTTCACGCAGATAAAAGGCGACTTGATGTGGACCCAATTCTTCCAGAGCTTTTTCCAACATCTCTGGGTACTCAGCCAACTTCTGCAGCAACAAAGCTTCACGTGGTGCAGTCAACGGTGAGAGGTCAACGTTTTGCAAAGCAGTTAAATCGCTTTCCGATTCGCTGTATTGACCCAACATACGGCAAATACGCGCGTGCGCATATTGAACGTAGTAGACAGGATTTTCATCCGAATTGGCCAAGGCGACGTCAACATCAAATACGAATTCCGTATCAGCCTTACGTGAGATCAAGAAGAAACGCACCGCATCACGGCCTTTGACCACATCACCAGCACCCGACCATTCGATCAAATCACGCACCGTCACATATGAACCAGCGCGCTTGGAAATTTTTACTTCTTCGCCATCTTTCATGACTGTGACCATCTTGTGCAAGACATAGTCAGGGTAGCCTTTCGGAATGCCTACACCAAGTGCCTGCAAACCGGCGCGAACCCTCGCAATGGTGCCGTGGTGATCACTGCCTTGCACATTAATCGCTTGGCTATAACCACGCTGCCATTTGACGGTGTGGTAAGCAACGTCCGGCACAAAGTAGGTATAGGTGCCGTCAGTCTTCTTCATGACGCGATCTTTATCATCACCATAGTCGGTGGTGCGCAACCACAAGGCGCCTTCTTGTTCGTAAGTCTTACCCGCAGCGATCAAGGCCGCCACGGTCGATTCAACTTTGCCGTCGGAATACAAAGAGGATTCCAGGTAGTAGTTATCGAACTTCACGCCGAAAGCGAGCAAGTCGATGTCTTGCTCATTACGCAAATAGGTCACCGCGAATTGGCGGATCGAATCGATGTCATTCGCATCACCACTGGCCGTAACCGGTTCACCGTTGCTCGCAGAAACTGTTTTCTTGGCGAGGAAGTCGTTGGCGATGTCGGCAATGTAGTCGCCGTTATAGGCAGATTCAGGCCACTCTGCATCGCCCGGTTTGAAGCCTTTGGCACGTGCTTGCACCGACAGCGCCAAATTACCGATCTGCACACCGGCATCGTTATAGTAAAACTCGCGTGTCACAGCATAGCCTTGCGCTTCGAGCAAGGCAGACAAAGCATCGCCGAGTGCGCCTTGACGACCATGACCAACATGCAAAGGCCCAGTTGGATTGGCGGAGACGAACTCCACGATCACTTTCTTGCCTTCACCTTTGTGGCCTTTACCGAACGTCGCGCCTTGTTGCAAGATAGTTTTCACGACGGCCTGCTTAGCCGCTGCGGTCACGCGCATGTTGATGAAGCCTGGTCCGGCTAATTCAGCCGAGGCAATCAATGGATTATTTTGCGCAAGTAGCGCATCAACAATCGCTTGCGCCAATTCACGCGGATTCTTTTTGAGAGGTTTCGCAATTTGCATCGCGATGTTGCAGGCAATATCGCCGTGCGAAACATCGCGTGGTCGCTCCAAGGCAATCACAGGATTGAGTTCGGTGCCGGCGATCAAAGGCGCAACGGCGGCTTTCAAAGAATCGAGGATGTCTTGTTTTTGTTGAGCTAACATGGTTTTACGCGAAAAATAGACGCTGAGTCGAATGCGACCTCAGCGTTGAATGAACACAGAAAAATGATCGTAGCGAAACGCAATTTCAACACACCATCATCGGCAGTCCATCGATTGCGCTTCAGCTTCCCCCCTCTCATGCAATAACAGCCGCAAAAACAGAAGCAATAACAAATACTGCCGCACCACTTTTTGTCATGAAAGAAAGACCGATCATTATACCCTCTGAGCCTCTGAATTCCTTAGCAAGCTTGAGTTTCTCGTGAAAATTATTCGCTGCTATCGCGATCTGAAATTCGACGCAGAAGAACAAAACTGCCGCCAAAGTCAAGCTTAGAATTTCTACGCCACGGTGGATTTGCCCGGCTGAGAAGCGTGTAGAATGAGCCGCTTTTGCTTCTCACTGGATTTGCACATGTGGTTTAAGAATTTACAAGTTTTCCGTCTTCCAGCCCCTTGGAAAGTCGACGTCGATCAGCTCAGCGCCAAACTAGCAGCACAGAGTTTTTCCAATATCAGCGCCAGCGACATGCAGAGCGAAGGTTGGGCTTCGCCGCGCAATGACGATCGCTTGGTTCATAGCGTCAACAATCAGCTCTTGTTGTTATTGCAAACGGAAAAGAAATTACTACCGTCTTCGGTGATCAACCAAGTCGCCAAAGCGCGCGCCAAAGAATTAGAAGAACAACAAGGTTTTGCGCCTGGTCGCAAGGCCATGAAGGAATTGAAAGAACGCGTGACAGACGAATTGCTGCCACGCGCTTTTTCGATTACGCGCCAAACATGGGTGTGGATCGATCCGGTACATGGCTGGTTGGTGGTTGATGGTGCAAGTCCCGCAAAAGCGGACGAAGTCATCAAGCTGCTTCTCAAATGCGACAAGATTCCGTTGGAAAGCTTACGTACTAAAGTCTCGCCACAAACCGCGATGACCGATTGGCTGTCTGGCAATGAAGCGCCGAAGGGCTTCACCATAGACCAAGACACCGAATTGCGCGCCCACACCGAAGACAAAGCCACGGTGCGCTACGTGCGTCATTCGCTTGATCCCGAAGATGTACAACGGCACATCGCCGCTGGTAAGCAATGCACCAAGTTAGCCATGACTTGGGACGACAAGATTTCTTTTGTGCTGACTGAAAACCTCACGATCAAACGTATCAAGCCACTCGACATTCTGAGCGAAGATAAGGAATTAGCTGCCGATGAGAACGAACGTTTTGACGCAGACTTTGTGTTGATGACGTCAGAATTGGCAACGATGTTGGACGATATAGTGTATTCCTTGGGTGGGGAATTAGCAGATCCACTAGCGGATCCGCTGGCGGCATAAGCTCGCTCACAATCACGTAGCAACAAAACGAAAGCCCACAAATTCTTGTGGGCTTTTTTGTATTCGCTACGAATTCAACCAGAAAAATTCAATAAAAAAAGAAACTCTATCGAACAATGGCGAAGATGGTGAAACTCTAGCTGCACGATTCCACTGGACGAAAAAAAACGCGCCTTAGCGCGTTTTTTAATCTTGGCGGAGCGGACGGGGCTCGAACCCGCGACCCCCGGCGTGACAGGCCGGTATT
>CAYWNE010000097.1:0-14932 GCA_964459555.1 uncultured Burkholderiaceae bacterium
CCAATCTGGATGATGTGATATCAAGATCCAAGTCGGCTTCCCCATCGCTGCCGCCAAGTGAGCAACCGAAGTATCAACCGTGACCACAAGATCCAGGGCCTCGATCAATGCTGCTGTATCTGCAAAAGATCGCAGATCATCCGACCACATGGAGACATTAGTAATCGTGCCGATATCTGCCCTATCGTCACTCGATATCTCTTTTTGAAGAACCACGAAGTCCAAGTTCAGATCAAATAACTGTCGCCACGCAGCAAATGAAATCGACCGCGTATGATTCTTTGCAAACTGAGAGTTTCCGGCCCAAACAATACCGACCCTTTTTCGTCCATTCATCCGGCTAAGCTTCGACGACCATTCCTTTACGACATCGGCATCAGCCTTAAGGTATGAGCTTGGCGCTGGAACATCAGCGAAACCTAGCCCCAAGAGGTATGGCAAACTCATCAACTCGCAATAGAAATCGTATTCGGGCAACGCAGTTTGCTCGTCTAGTAATTCGCTGACATTCTCAATTTGCGCCATAAGACCAATCAATGGCTTAAGAGCGACAAAAACAACCTCCGCGCCTGACTGCCGTAGCAAAGGAATAAAGCGACAAAACTGTATCGTATCGCCAAAGCCTTGTTCTGACAGTACCAAAAGCTTTCTGCCAACTAGACTCTGCTTACCATCCCACCGTGGGCTCTTACTACGGAAACGATGCGGCTTCAAACTCGGCAATTCCCACCGCCACTCAAACTCACGCCATCCGTCTTCATAGTCGCCGCTTTGCAAGTAAAGTAAGGCCAACTCAAAGTGCGCTGACACATGTTGCGGAGACATTTCCAGAACTCTCTGAAAATACGCTTTGGCTTCCGCTGCCAACCCCAAAACCACGCATGTAGCACCGAGACTATAGTAAATCTCTGGGGAATGCTCTCCACATCGAACAACCTCTTGGTAGGCTTTCAATGCAAGTGGTGCTTGAAATGACTGCAGATAAAAGTTTCCTAGATAAAGGTGGAGTACCGCGGCGTTCGGCGATTGCACAATTGCAGTTTCCAGCAACTCAAAAGCGGCCTTTTGAGAGCCCTCTTGCCACAGAATCAGCGCAAGGTCTTTATTGGCATGAATATGATCCGGCTCAAGCTCAAGTAGATGCTGTAAGTGCTTCCGCGCCAGATCAACATCACCGTTACCAACCGCAATCACAGAGGAAAAATAGAGACCATCGATCGACGACGGTGATATCTCAAGCGCACACTGCAAATGAGCACGAGCCTTAATGTGATTCCCGCGCTGCAAGTAGAGGTATCCAAGCATCTCATGCGGCTTAAGTTGCTCCGGTTTTAACTCCGAAGCCCTGCGATACAAATCGAGAGCATCAACATCATTCCCACTATCATATGCACGTTTGGCGTCATCTAGTAAGCATTCGAACTGCTCATCAACACTGCGAGCCGAGACCTCAGGCTGGGGTTGTCGCGCTCCAAGCAGCGATGAAATTCTCTTCAGGAATGAGCCTGCCATTGACTTCCCTTCTCTACAGACTCGTAATAACAAGATGGGTTGCTTCGGTGACGAATCCATCCTCAAAGCCGGCTTCTTGTAGCTTCCATCGCAAAGCATTACCAAGCTGCGCCTTTTGATAAATGTTAAGTCGATGCGACGCTTTGAACCCCTCAACTTTCTTCAGTACCTGCACCAACACATCTGCGCGCTTCTTGATCGAGTTTTTATTTTTTTTCGGATCCTCACTCGACATATTTGCGATCAGATATTGCGCCAACTGCTCGCCAAACTCCTTCGACTCCTTCGCGTCAAACCACTTAAACATGTTTTTCCCTTAAGGTATGCTAATTCGCAAAATTTACTTCATTCATGGTGCCGGCATTGATTCAAATACCTGCCTAAATCGGGCATCTTCTTTAGCAAGTTCGCTCCAATAACGATAATAATCCGCATAGTAAAACGGATGCAATCGATGTAAAGTCAGCATCGTACGAGTCGCCTTCTGCGGCTCACCATTCAGTACATACACTTCGGCCAGTTTATCAAGAATGTGCACAAAACCAAATCGACGGCTTCCGTGCTCCACAAATTGTATCTCGTCAGACCCCATTCCCGCACGAGGTTTGACTTGCAGAAGTTCAAAATAATCATAAAACTCAGGCAGCAGTGTGAACGACGGTTTTTGAATTCGCTTTGGATCAGCTTGTTCATAAGACTTCGCACTGCGGAAAGCTCCAAAGCCATCAACCACACGCCAATAATCAAGGGTCACGCCAACGCACCCCACCAAGGAAAGCAAGCTCAAACCCACTAAGTATCGATTAGATATGCGAAAAACTCTTGTCGAAAGGTCGACGCTTATCAGGCCAGCCATCAACGCCATCGGCAGCAATACAAAGCTGTACCACATTGGAAATTCGACCATACTATGCACGCCAATCGCCAAGTAAAACATGGTGACATAAACGACTTCATCGCGCCGACGTGCAGCTCGCGCAAGACTCGCCCTCCCAAACCAAACGAGGAACAAGACAAAGAGAAAAATTGCTATGGGGAGTCCAAATTCCGCGCCGATATTTAACACGAGATTGTGAGAATGCTCGGCATAAATAGTTTGGGGGAAATCCGCTCCGATATTAACTTGCTGAGGACCGAAACCAGCCCAACCCACGCCAAACCAGGGATGCTGTCGAATCATTTCCAATGCTTGCAAGCCTAAGATAGTGCGCTCCGATCGTCCGCCAATACGCTCGATTACTGAACCGCTGGTGAATCCCATGAAATTCGAGATTTCAGGCAATTTCCACGTCATCACACCGAACAAGCCCAGTGCAAGAAACGTGAAGAGTCCATGAATTTTTCGTGTGCCAAACCAGCCAGATGTAGCCATGATTCCCAAACATGGCAATATGATCCAAGCGATTCGAGATTGGGTGAGAACCAAGCCAAATAGCAAAACCGCCAAGCACAAGGCGAGAATCCAGTTTTTTGCTTTCGAAGATTGAAAGACCCACCATAACGAAGCAACGCCAAAACACAATAGCAGTGCCAGTTGATTGGGCTGCGCGAGATTCGCAAAAGGGCGGATTGAGGACTGTCCCTCTATCGCCATATACATCACCAATGGTCGAGCATCAATCTTAAGTACTTGGACAAGCTGCATCGCTACCGAAACGAGCGCCGCGATCAAGTGAGCAAAGGCAATGAGATCGACGGCGTCTCGAAAACGATGCGGGTCTTGTCCCCATATCGCCCCCAAGACAAACGCCAAACAGGCCAGTCCTAGATAGATACAAGCGAAAATCAACTGCTGTCCGTGAGCCAAACCGAAAACGCTCTGTAGCGCCAGAACAATCAGCGCAGCGATCAAGAACAAAATTGCGCGCGGAACCGCGACCTCTTCACTGCAACAGCGCAGTTGTATAAATAATGCTAGCAGGAGCCCCAAAACAACCGCAAGCTCATTGTAATAGCTCCGAAATGGATGAACATGCAAAGATATGAGGTTGGCTGCAAGAATGCCGAATGCGAAAACGAAGATGGAGAGCGAACTCCCCATCTGCTTAAAATCTAATGCTCTTCTTAGTATTGGAACCAATGTCCATTCCCTTCAATGGTTAGCGATGGCAGAAAACCACCGCTCTTGCTCTAAGGATCAAAGCGAGCCGTCTAACATAATGTAGTCAACAAAAGCCCCATCCTTCTTCGTGAACATAGCTGTGAAGATCCCTTGTTTCGACAATACCGGCAAAAAGCCCATTTCTTCCAAACTCAATCCCCTTTCTCGGGCAATTTGCTCCAGCTTGCCTTTCGAATCAGGATAACGATCCACCAACAGATTCATGGGTTTTATTTTCTGGATCACACGATCACGCATGGAATCAAATTCGATCCAAAACTCGGGGCGCATACCAATATCTTTGCCTTGAAGCGCAATCATAACAACATCGGCTGTTTCCGCCGGAGTGACTTCGCGTGTACCAATTAAGACTGGGCCAGAGTTCGACAATTGACGCAAACTTTTCGGGGCTTTCTCAAGTTCATGGGGATCTATATCAACAGCACTCACCACACGCATGCGCGGTCCTTCGTTGACCACTGCAACAGGTCGCGCAACGTACACCGTATTCACGCCATAAACTAAGGCCCCAAGCTGAAACGCAGCGATGACTGAAAAATCAAGATAAAGCAAAGCTCTTCTTTTCTTCGGGTTAAAAACCACAAAGGTTAATGCTGGACCAAGGACTAGATCGACTGCCGTTATGAGTAAAAAGAGCTTAAGGCCCCCACTAGCAAACCCAAACGGTGAAGGATACCAAACAAAGAAGACAACAATGCCGACCAAAAAAGCAATTGAGCACGAAATCAACAAATGTAGTGTCGACGCTTTCGCTTTGGATTTCAAGAAAGATAGTTTTTGTTTCTCCATTTTTCACCTCAGAAGCATTCAAACCAAAATTCCCAAAAGAAACTCTAGCGCAGCTTTGTGCCTACCTACGCACTTGTTTAGAAAACAAGCAGAACCAGCAAGAGACTGTGCGTAAAGAGTTCGCCCAACCCACGATTTTATCACTTCCTCCGCAAGCAAAACAAAGCCAAAACAGAAGTCAAATCATGTCAATCAAAATTGAAAAAATGGCAATTTTATGATCTAATTGACATGCTGCGAATGCAGCAAATCTAAACTAAAGCTTAAGGACGCGAGAGATCTTAGCGTACCGAAAAGCAAACCTAACTTTCTATTAACAGGGAACTCACCATGAAGCAAATCAAGAATCGCGTTGAACGCGGTTTCACTCTTATCGAACTTATGATCGTCGTCGCCATTATCGGCATCTTGGCAGCTGTCGCACTCCCCGCTTACAAAGACTACACTGTCCGAGCGAAAGTGACTGAAGTAATTCTTGCTGCTTCAGGCGGCAAAGATGCTATTGCTGAGTTCTACCAGATTAACGGCGATCTCCCTGCCGCAGCTTCCTTAACCTTGGCTACGCAGACGTCCCCATTTGTAAGCTCTGTTACACAATCTGGCGGCACAATTACAGCGACAGCATCTACAAAAGAAGGCAAAATTTCTGGTTCAACGATTACTTTGACTCCAACCGCCACGACTGGCAATGACGTTCTCACATGGACATGCAGCGGCACCATTGCAGCAGTTTATCGTCCTGCTAGTTGCCAATAAGCTTCACAAGGTGGTCGACTCAGTTCGACCACCATTGCCGACCTTTTGAACCGCAACTCGAAGTTATCACTCCCCCAATCGAAAAATTCAGCGAGTCAGACAGCTTCCACTGACATTTTTTGTCAATTATCACTTTCAGCAGACAAATTTCGTCACGCAGTCATTCTTAGACCCTAATTTCCTCTAAGCTCTCAAATTGCATAAGTCCGGCCTAAGCTCGCGAAATCGCTGATTTTTCCGAGTTTTGAAGAAAAAAGTTGCCTGCTTAGTATAAGAAATGGCAACTTGCATCATTCTGGCACGGCTCATGCTTTAAAGACTTCGCGGTATCTTCGTTACTTCTTTAGGAGCTTAAAATGAAACAATTCTCTAAACAAATCCAACAAGGTTTCACATTGATCGAATTGATGATCGTAGTCGCGATTATCGGTATTTTGGCGGCAGTTGCTTTGCCTGCTTATAAAGACTACACAGTACGCGCGAAAGTAACAGAAGTTATCTTGGCGGCCTCTGGCGGTAAAGATGCAATTGCTGAGTTCTACCAAGTTAATGGTGCTTTACCAGCAGCCGCATCCTTGACTTTGGCGTCGCAAGTTTCTCCATTTGTTGCTTCCGTTGTACAGTCTGGCGGCACAATTACAGCTACAGCATCTACTAAGGAAGCCAAAATTTCTGGCTCAACCATTACTTTGGCCCCAACTGCCACAACTGGTAATGACGTTCTCACATGGACATGCAGTGGCACAATCGCAGCAGTTTATCGCCCAGCTAGCTGCCAATAATTCAGAGGCAGCGATCTAAAGCGTGTTGTAACAGAGTACCTGCACCTTAGTTTCCTCGAGAGCTGAAGCAGATACTATTCACGCAGAAAGCAAGTAGATCAATTTTGAGGTTGTCAGTCTATGATTGACAACCTCAATTTGTTTGTAGAGATTATTTTTTGATATCCTTGTTAAAATCGGAGTTAGTCGCTGAAGCAGCCATCACTTGGGAGTGCGGCCAACACTAGACTTAAGAAACGCTACCGGTCAATGGCGTAGGGAACAATAACCCGAAGTATTAAAACAACCAAACCATCTTTGGGGATCCCCCCCGATTCTTTATCAATGATCTCAGCCAATATGCTAACCGCAATCGATACGCACACTTCAGATCTCAAACTTGCCTTACGAATTTTCTTTATCGGCACAACTTTTTTGATCGCTGCTGCAGCGCTAGGTCTGACTACTTGGCCAGCTTTTGAGATCTATAACAACCTCAAAGGATATACAATCGAAGGCGTGTTTGATACCTTCTCTGCTTTCGGGCTTATTTTCATCGCCAGCTTCTGGTCCTCTTGCCCTACGCAAAGGCAGCAAATTACCGCAATCATTACCTGGCCGATTGTTACGCTTTTCTTCATCGTTTCCCTGCGCTCAAGCATTTTTTTCGAGGCTCCGCTTGAGACGCTCATATGCGGTCTTTCAATTCCTTGTGCGGTGTTGCTGCTCCTTCGAATTACACGCATCAATGGCGTAGGGAACAACCCTGTGCTTGAAGAACGATTTCGCAAAACATTCATCTTGTTATGCTTGTTCATGACCGTACCGGGGGCCGCTCTAAGACTCTCTGCGTCGCTCCATCCCGAAACCTTCGACCTTTTTGTCCTACGCTGGGACTCGACCTTAGGCTTAAACTTTACGCCTGCATTAAAACGTTTTACCGATCAAGTTCCTGGACTCCCTAACCTACTCTTTGTATGTTATGGATACACACCCCTCGCATTTTTGGCGGTGGCGATGCTTCACCTACATAAGCGTCCATCACATGTTGCTTCCGGAATGGTGGCGTGGGTAACACTCACAACGATGGCGATTGTCGCTTACAACTTTCTACCTGTCACTGGCCCACTGTACATCACTGCAGAAGGTCACAGTTTCGTCGAGCTCCTAAACAACGGTAATCAAGTCCCGCTCGCAACGGCAAACGGCGGTCTCGCTTCCCGCAATGGAATGCCCTCAATGCACTTTGGCTGGATGCTCGCGGCTACTATCCTGTGGTGGCGAACCGGAACGCGTCTATGGTCTCGCTGCGTTTTCATAGCAATGACATTTTTGACTGCGATTCAAACCCTTGTATCAGGTGAGCATTACGTAGCGGACCTCATCGTGGCAGCGCCATTCGTTTTAGCTGGTATCGCGCTAGCCACAACGAATATTTCGATTGCGGCTCCAGAACGTCGTAACACAATTATGATTGGCCTCATTACATGGATTATATGGATTATTGCAATTCGTCAGTTCGGTCAATTTAACATTTCACATCCGTGGTTTGGTTGGCTGCTGATTCTTGCAACTGCGCTGGTGGTCGTCTATCAAGCAAGAAACTTAGCCAAATTCCCTCAACTTACAAGCCATGACGCTAGTCCCGACGAAACTGCAAGCGCATCATTAACGCCAATAGAAATCAAACACCGACGAACCATCACAGCGATATACTTTTTTTCCGGCTGCGCGGCTCTGATTTACCAAGTAGTCTTCGCCAAAAAGCTAGCGCTTATTTTCGGCAGCACTTCCACGGCCACACTGACTGTGTTGGCGACATTCCTAGGAGGAATGGCAATCGGCTCACTATTAGGTGGAAAACTGGCAGATAAAAGCATGCCTGCCCTGAAGGTGTACGCAATTATTGAAGCCCTGATCGGTATCTACTGTGCAGCCACACCACTAATCTACGATCTTATCCAAACGATTTACATCTCAATTGCCGCGAATCAAGCGCCCGACTCTCCAGAGTTACTGGGATTACGAATCATTTTGGGCGCGGGTGCATTGCTAGTCCCAACCATATTAATGGGGGCTAGCCTGCCAGTTCTCACAAAGTCATTGAAACGTGAAAACCATTCCATCGGACAAGAGGTAGCAACACTTTATTTCGCAAACACGGCTGGAGCAGCTGTTGGCGCACTGATGACCAGCTATTTCATTATTCCCAGTTTCGGGATTCTTAGGACAGCCTTGTTAGCGGTATTTTTGAATCTCCTCGTTGCGATTGCGGCGCTTCAGCTATTGAAAAAACAGGCGACAAACGCTGACACGACGACGCAATCAGAACCTGAGGCAATCAATAATCCTCCCCACAAAGACGGGATTGGTTTTTCAGTTTATGCGGCATATTTGGCGCTCGGTGTTGGTGGTTTCCTTTCGCTAGGACTTGAGGTTTCTTACGTACACATGCTCTCAATCGTCGCTGGCAACAGCGTGTATGCGTTCGGATTAATGCTCGCAGCATTTCTATTCGGTTTAGCGACTGGGGGACACTTTGCCAAGAAAGCGATTCTTACCTCGCCCGCGCATGTCTCCATTTGGATATGCCTAGCTTTCTTAGGACTTTCATTAACTACCGCAACCTCGATCTGGTTCTGGGACATGATCCCCGATTATTTCGCTAGTTTTGCGACACACCCTGCGGCGCGCACCTTCATCGAACGCGAGGCGATTCGAGGAATGGTTTGTGCGCTAATCATGCTACCCCCCACTATCTTTATCGGGGCAAGCTATGTTTTCGCAATGGAACTCCTCACATCAACAAGCCTCAAGAGCGATATCAAATTATTAGGGTATGGAGCCGCAATCAACACGCTTGGCAATATTTTGGGTGTTCTAAGTTTCGGATTCCTGATCCTGCCAATTCTGGGGGGTGTTAAGTCAACCCATTTAATAGCATTCGGGGCTTTAGCAATGGCTATCCTAACGCTGCTCATGAATCGCGCATCTCGGACCTATGCAACTTTTTCTGCGCTCGTCCTTTGTTCGGCCATGACGTTCAGTGCGTACCACTCGGATCTAGATCTGGGCAAAGTAAGCAACGGTGCCAACGTCTATTTCGCACGACAACAATGGGGGGAAATGATCGATCATGCTGAAAGTATCGATGGCGGCCTTACCAGCGTTAGCATCAGCAAGGACAAGACCATTAAGACTCTACTTACCAATGGCAAATTCCAAGGCAACAATGCGTGGAAAGGAGAGATGCAAGCACAAATTGGCTTCGCCCTAACGCCATTATTCCACCAACTCAACCGAGAAAGAGCCTTGGTGATTGGTTACGGAACAGGGGTCACAGGGCGCGTTTTCCAAGATGCTGGTTTCAAATCTGTGGAAATTGCCGAGCTCAGCGGCGACGTCGTCAAACTAGCAAATAAACATTTCGCCGAGGTCAATGGCGATGTCGCGAAACGAAATAATGTAAAGATTCATGTTACCGATGGTCGCAACTTTCTCATGCTTGCACCTGCGGACAAACCCTATGACGTAATTAGTATTGAGATTAGCTCAATTTGGTTTGCAGGAGCAGCTTCGCTTTACAATCAGGAGTTCTATAAATTGGCCAAGAGCCGCTTGGCCGATGATGGAGTCTTGCAGCAATGGGTACAGCTTCATCATCTCAACCCAACAGATATCTTGTCGATTATCACCACCTTACGCAGTGAATTCCAATATGTGACCCTATACACTGTTGGTGGTCAGGGGATACTCATTGCAACGAACCATAATGCGAAGAAAGATCAGTCGACCGAGGCAATTTCAGCTTTGAAAAGTGTCGCGGGCCTTGAGAGCATTAGACAAAATTTAGACGATTCGATGGAAGTCATCGCGGGCAAACGAATGCTTACACATGCGCAAGTCGATCGTTACATCACTGAAATAGGCATAGAGCCCTCACTTTGGATTTCTACAGACGATAACGCCAAGCTTGAGTACAGTACGCCAAAAGCAAATGCAAATGATTCCGATCGATCATTTACAAATAACATCAGCATTCTGACGAAGTTCAGACAAAAATAAAAACAGCCAACTAACACCGAAATAGTATTGGTTGGCTGCTCATGTTTTTTCGAGTAATCTCAGTCGATTACTCACCTCACTGTAAGAACCAAAAATCGCGTTAGAACAGACTAGCTGATAAGGTCCTCAAGTCCTGCAGCTAACTCGATTACTGGTGGCATTTCATCCAAAAGCACTTGATTTCCCAATCCAACTTTGGCCACGACCTCGGTAGGTAAGGTCGCCTCCATCTCTTCCTTGGAGTATTTGTTTTCTTCAGCGCGTGCGCGCCAAACTGCGAGGTGCACGACCCCAGACATCACGTCGAAAGGATCTTTCTCAAGTGGGTCGGGGAATCCTTTAATGACCGTTCCAAAGTTATCTGGGAAACGCCAACGTCGTGCTAACTCTGCGCCAACATCAGAGAAGTTATAGCCAAATGAAGTTTGCTCAACGCTTAAACGACGAGAATCCAGAGGGCCAGCAATCTTATCGACTTGTAGAGTTTGCTCAGGCATCGCTGCATGCATCACCAACTGGCCAATTGCGTGCATGAGCCCAACCGTGAACGCGAAATCAGAATTTCCGCCAATCTTCTTGGCAATCCACTTCGCGATCACCGCCGTGTGCAGGCTGTAGCGCCAGAATTGCTTGAGATCGACACCCGGCATCGCTTTGAAACCACCGGTCAAACCACTACTAATCACCAGTGTACGGACTGTCATAAAACCAAGCATCAACACAGCATCATCAACTGTGCCAACACTACGTGAAGAATGGTAATACGATGAATTGGCGAGTCGTAAAAGCTTAGCGCTGAGGACCTGATCTGCGGCTAACTTACGTGCAATCTCATCAATGGAAACATTATCGTTGTTGAAGCTATCGATTACCTCTTGAACCACTTTAGGAATGGTCGGTAATGCGTTTTGCTGCTGAAATAGTGTATCGAAATTCATGGAAAAATCCCCCTGTTATTACAGCATCGCGTACGATCTCTCGAACTTCAGATCCTACGTAGTATCAGCCCTTGGCTAATGACATCGAACGATAATGAAGCGAACTGTCTCAAAATCCATGTTCGTGAGGAAATCATACTACGGAGTTTGCTTTAGGGGAATATTTTCATTGGCAGTTTGAAAACCAAAAAACGACACACTGTAAAATCACTTTAAATTCATAGCCTTGCAGTGTTGCGCTCGAGGGATCTAATGAGGGATCTAATCGTCTTTCGCTCCTTCAATGCCTAATTCTTGAATCTTGCGGCTAATCGTATTGCGGCCAATCCCGAGCCGAATCGCAGCATCGTTCTTGCGACCATGGGTATGCTTCAGTGCAGCACGAATCAGCACTGATTCGAAATCGCGACTTAAATTATTCATGATCTCTGGCACATCTTTCTGCAAGAGTTCGCTAGCCTTTACTTCCAACAGGTCGCTCCAAGACAAGCCATCTAAAGAGATACGTGGCATCTGCTCTGTATTTGCTTGTCCATTTTGAAGCATCGCGCTGAAATTACTGCCTTGCACCAGCTCTGAAGGAAGATCTGCGACCTCAACCACTTGTCCCGGCGCCATCACCGTAATCCAATTGCACAAATTCTCGAGTTGACGCACATTGCCAGGAAAATCCAGACTAGAAATAAAGCTCAATGCCTGATCGGATAAGCGTTTAGCATCCACACCCAGTTGCTTCGCGCTCTGCAGCAAGAAGTGTTTCGCAAGCAAAGGGATATCTTCGCGCCGCTCACGCAGACTTGGCACCCGCAAACGAATCACGTTCAAGCGATGAAACAAGTCTTCGCGGAAGACACCCTCCCTCACACGTTCTTCGAGATTCTGATGCGTCGCCGCGATCAAACGCACATTGGCCTTCATCGGTTGATGACCGCCGACACGATAGAAGTGTCCATCCGATAAAACACGTAATAAGCGCGTTTGCAAATCAAACGGCATATCACCAATTTCGTCGAGAAATAAAGTACCACCCTCCGCTTGCTCGAAGCGCCCACGACGCGCAGACTGCGCTCCAGTGAAGGCACCTCGCTCGTGGCCGAACAGCTCGGATTCCAACAAATCTTTAGGAATCGCAGCGGTATTGATAGCAATGAACGGTTGATTGACGCGCGGACTATGCTTATGCAAAGCGCGTGCTACAAGCTCTTTACCACTTCCCGATTCACCAGTAATTAAAACCGTCACGCTGGATTGAGACAGTCGGCCAATCGCTCGAAAAACTTCTTGCATCGCTGCCGCCTGACCAAGAATTTCCGTTTCCACATCATGCAATTGTTCAACTGTAGTCTCACGTTCGCTTTCTTCCAAGGCACGACGAATCAGCTCGACCGCCTTGGCCAAGTCGAAGGGTTTCGCCAGATATTCGAAGGCGCCGCCTTTGAACGCTGCGACCGCTGAATCAAGATCAGAAAAAGCGGTCATGATGATCACCGGAAGACTTGGCAAGCGGAGCTTCACCGTTTGCAAGAGATCTAAGCCGGAAGCTCCATTCATACGGATGTCGGAAACCAGAACTTGCGGCACTTCAGTATTTTCATCGAGCGCCTGAATCACTTCATCGGGCTGACGAAAACTACGTGTATTCAAACCTTCACGAGCCAATGCTTTTTCTAGGACCCAGCGAATGGAGTCATCATCATCTACTATCCAAATCGTTTTTTTCATTGTTCTTGTATTCCTAGTTTCTAGATCACCGCTTTGATGCACGCTTGCAGAAGTCATGCACCAAGTTCGCTCATGGTAGTGGTATTAGGATTCTAAAATCGGTACAACCGGGGCGACTCTCACAATCGATCACGCCGGCATGCTGCGTAATGAATGCCTGTGCAAGCGTCAATCCCAGACCACTACCACCATCTCGGCCCGACACCAACGGATAGAAAATTCGATCGCGAATCTCAGCTGGTATGCCCGGTCCATTGTCGATGATATGCAAATCTAATGCCAGCCTGTAGCGTATCTTCGCTAAGGTCACTTGTCGCACGACCCGCGTCTTAAAAATAATTTCAGCGTCGCCTTCAGCCATACGCATAATCAAAGCCTGTGCCGCGTTATGGGCAATATTCAACACCACCTGAATCAACTGCTGCTGATCACCACGGAACTCTGGAATCGATAAATCATAATCGCGTTTGATACTAAGCCCCTTGGGGAACTCAGCCAAAATCAAACTACGCACGCGTTCGCAAACTTCATGAATATTGACGTCGGCAATCACTTGCGGCAGACGATTCGGCGCCAGCAACCGATCAACCAAGACTTGCAGACGATCGGCCTCCTTGATAATGACCTGTGTATATTCGCGCAATTCTTTGGCGCGACGTTCGGAAATATCCTGCTCAGGCAATTCCAATTCCAGCAATTGTGCCGCCCCGCGTATGCCCCCCAAAGGATTCTTAATCTCATGAGCGAGGTTACGAATCAGCTCTTTATTTTCTTTGTTCTGATCGTGCATGCGCTCCTCACGATCCAGCTTAACTTGCTGTACGTTTTCCCGCATCTCGATCAAAACTGGCATCTCGGCGATATCCAAGGCCGTCACAATGGTATGCACATGCAAGGCCTCGCGACCGGTGCGCTCAAGGATTAAGTCCTGACGCTTCTCCGCGAATTGATGTGCGAGCGCCTGATGAAATCCCTCAAAGAGTTCATCACTATTAAGAAAAAGCTCGTTCAAGCCTAGGCTTTGCAAAACCTTGCTGGGGCGTTCCAGTAAATTTTCCGCAGCTGGATTGGCGTACACGATCCTCGCTTCTGGATCAAGAATAATGACCGAGGAAGCTAATAAATCGAGTCCAGCAAATTGATTCATATCCAGCGTCACGTTTTCCTTTCCTATTGGATTCGCGTTGTAAATTCACATAAAAAAAGGCCGCGCTGGCGACCTTTTTCCTGAACGCGTATGCCATTTACTTCAAGTTGCCGATTTCACGTTTTAGGGCTTCAATGTTTTTCTCTGAACGTGCGATATCGTTCTTCAGATTATTCACGCGCTCCATGTACTGCGCTGGCAAACGCTCATCAGCACGACGTTCAACTTCGCCGCCATTGTATTCTTTCTTCAAAGCTGCCAACTTCAGCTCTTCCGCCTTTAGCTCATCGTTCAAGATTTGCTTGCGATCTGAGTCGCGCGCCTTTTGGGTCACATCATCAACCTTCGGGAAACTCGCTGGTGTGCTCGCCGCACTTGCCTTTGCTACAGGCTTCTTCACGCTCGCGGGTGCCGGCACCGCATTAACATGCGGCAACTCCACTAATTTACAGCCCTTCACACTGCCAACATTGCGATATTCTTTTTTACCGTTTGCATCAATACACAAGTAAACGTCACCCTGCGCGCGCGCCTGCTGAGCAAACATGAATACCAATCCCAACACTGTTACGATGTACTTCATAGCGATCAATCTTTAACAATAACCAATTAAGTGTAAGTCAAGCCGCTATTTTGCACAATTGTTCCCGACAATCGGAAACAAAAAAGCGGGGCTCGCCCCGCTTTTTCGACATCAATTACAGCGAGTAGTACATATCGAACTCAGCTGGATGCGTAGTCATACGCATACGCTGTACGTCTTGCATTTTCAATTCAATGTAAGCATCGATCATGCTGTCACTGAACACACCACCGCGTGTCAAGAACTCACGATCTTTGTCCAAGGCTTCCAAAGCTTGCTCCAAAGAGTGGCAAACTGTTGGAATCAATGCGTCTTCTTCTGGTGGCAAGTGGTACAAGTCTTTAGACGCCGCTTCACCTGGGTGAATCTTGTTCTGTACACCGTCGAGACCTGCCATCAGCAAAGCAGCGAAGCACAAATATGGATTCGCCAAAGGATCTGGGAAGCGGGCTTCAACACGACGTGCTTTTGGATTCGCCACGTAAGGAATACGGATAGAAGCAGAACGGTTCTTCGCAGAGTAAGCCAATTTCACTG
>CAYWNE010000098.1:0-14842 GCA_964459555.1 uncultured Burkholderiaceae bacterium
TGAGGACACTAAAAACGAAACTATCAAATCAAGCAGGCGCATGCTTATTGCAAGCCGCACCTGCTCACATCGACAGAGTCAATTAATAGCGATAGTGTTCTGGCTTGTATGGGCCTTCTTTTTTCACGCCGATATAGTTGGCTTGCTCTTCGGTCAGCTCAGTCAATTGCGCATTGAGTTTTTTCAATTGCAAACGCGCGACTTTTTCGTCGAGATGTTTCGGCAAGGTGTACACACCAACCGGGTACTTGTCGGTGTTGCAGAACAATTCGATTTGAGCGATCGTTTGATTTGCGAACGAAGAGCTCATCACATACGATGGATGACCAGTACCGCAGCCCAAGTTCACCAAGCGACCTTCCGCCAACAAGATAATGCGGCGACCGGATGGGAAGATCACGTGATCAACTTGTGGCTTGATGTTTTCCCAGGTGTATTGCTTCAGAGACGCAACGTCGATTTCGTTATCGAAGTGACCGATGTTGCAGACAATTGCTTGGTCTTTCATCTTCAACATATGTTCGTGCGTGATGACGTGGTAGTTGCCCGTCGTCGTCACAAAAATATCGCCATGTTCGCAAGCGTAATCCATCGTCACAACGCGATAGCCTTCCATTGCCGCTTGCAATGCGCAGATAGGATCGATCTCTGTGACCCACACTTGTGCCGACAAAGCACGCATCGCTTGTGCCGAACCTTTACCGACGTCACCGTAACCAGCGATGACAGCGATCTTACCGGCGATCATGACGTCCGTTGCGCGCTTGACGCCATCGACTAAAGATTCGCGGCAACCGTACATGTTGTCAAATTTTGATTTGGTAACGGAATCATTGACGTTAATAGCTGGGAAGGCCAATTTACCTTCTTTATGCATTTGGTACAAACGGTGTACGCCTGTTGTAGTTTCTTCCGTCACGCCTTTGATTGCAGCCAAACGCTTGGAGTACCAAGTGGCATCGACCGCCAAATGTTTTTTGATGGAATTGAACAAACACGTTTCTTCTTCAGAGCCTGGGTTGTTCAAGACAGAAATATCAGATTCAGCGCGAGTACCGAGGTGCAACAGCAAAGTTGCATCGCCACCGTCATCCAAAATCATGTTGGAATAACCACCGTCTGTCCATTCGAAAATGCGGTGTGTGAATTCCCAGTATTCATCCAAGTTCTCGCCTTTGAAAGCAAACACTGGTGTGCCGCCAGCAGCAATCGCAGCCGCTGCGTGATCTTGTGTGGAGTAGATGTTGCATGATGCCCAGCGCACTTGTGCACCCAAAGCATTCAATGTTTCGATCAAGACTGCAGTCTGAATCGTCATGTGCAAAGAACCAGTAATGCGCGCACCCTTCAATGGTTGGCTGGCGGCGAATTCTTCACGAATCGCCATCAGGCCTGGCATTTCAGTTTCAGCGATTTTGATTTCTTTACGGCCCCAATCAGCCAAGCTCAAATCAGCAACGACGAAGTCTTGCGCGAGGTTTGGTGTAGTTTGTGTAGTCATGATGGCGGCGTTCTCACGCCCTCCTTTCTAAGATGTTCAAGAAAAAAGTAACGTGAGCGCGGTTGCTGAGAGTGAGATGATGCTTAGTTCAAGCACCGATCTCCTCGCGGGATCCAAGCCTGGCACTAATGATGTGGCGTTTAACAACTTGCCAATTCAACAGCGTCGCAGCGCTCCTTGGAGGCCTAAAGTATAGCCGAATTTCGGGTGAAACGCGAAACCTAGGCAAGAAACTGCTCATTTTTTGTGCAGACCAAACAGTTTGATATCGGGTCAAGCGATAAGTTTGCAAATGACTATTACTCGTAACGAGGCTAAAGCTCGCGACTGATTAATGCCCCGAAAAATCACAGACCGTAAACACCTCAAGCCCAGCGTCGCGGATCAAACGCGAGCCACCAAGCTCTGGTAAGTCGACAATCACAGCCGCTTCCACGACCTGTGCACCGAGACGTTCCAAGAGCTTCTTCCCAGCGATCATGGTGCCGCCCGTGGCGATCAAGTCATCCACCAATAGGACACGATCACCTGCCTTGCAGGCATCGGTGTGAATCTCCACGGTCGCGCAGCCGTACTCGAGATCATACTCTTCAGAGATAGTGTCAAAGGGCAGTTTGCCTTTCTTGCGAATCGGGATAAACCCAAGATTGAGTTCGTAAGCAATCACCGATCCTAAAATAAAACCGCGTGCATCGAGCCCCGCCACATAGTTCAACTTCGCGTCAGCGTAACGTTGCAAGAAGATGTCGATCAAAACTCGAAACACCTGCGCGTCTTGCAGCAAAGGTGTGATGTCACGAAACTGAATACCAGCCTGTGGCCAATCGGGCACGGTGCGGATGTGTTGCTTTACGAATTCTTGAGGATTAATCATCTAGTATTTTCTTTCACTTAACCAGTTTTTGTTCAGCACGCGCCACGCCTTCGGCCGTACCACGCAAGACCAAGACATCGCCACTTTGTAGTTGCAACTCAGGACTCAGGTCGATGCGAGTCTTACCTCGACGAAGCGCCGTAATAGTCACGCTGAGCTCCTCCAATTGGAGCTCAGACAGCGTTTTACCCAATGCCTTACTGCGATCACTCAACACCACGGTGTGAAGACGCAACTGCATACTTTCAGCATCATCACTGGCATCACTCGCTCCGTGGAAAAATCCGCGTAAAGATTCGTAGCGCGCGTCACGCGCCATTTGCACCGTATGCACCACACGACGCAGCGGCACGCCTAGCAACACCAAAGCATGCGATGCCAACATCAAACTGCCTTCCATCAAATCAGGCACTACCTCTGTCGCGCCGGCAGCACGCAATTTTTCCAGATCGGTATCGTCGTGACTACGCACAACCACTGGTAAGCTAGGATTGAGCTCATGGACCAGATGCAGGATCTTCAAGGCAGATTGTGTATTGGTGTAGGTGATCACCAATGCTGCTGCGCGATTAATACCTGCCGCCGTCAAACTCTCGCGACGCGCAGCATCGCCATACGAAACATTGGCGCCTGCAGTTTGCGCTTCACTAATACGATCGGGGTCCAAGTCGAGTGCGTGATAATCGATCTTTTCTTCGCTCAACAAACGCGCCAGATTTTGGCCGCTACGACCAAAGCCCGCGATAATCACATGCTTCTTGGTCTTCATGGTTCGCGCGGCAATTTGGGTGAGCGCCAAAGATTGCATCATCCATTCGTTTGCGGACAGTTTCATGACGATCCAATCTGACTTCGCAAGAATGAAAGGCGAGATCAACATCGAAACCACCATCGACGCCAAAATCAACTGCAGTAGCAGCGGGTCAATCAGATTTAATCCGCCAGCCTGATTCAGTAAGACAAAACCAAATTCACCGGCCTGCGCCAAACCAAGACCTGTGCGCAAGGCGACACTGGTAGGACATTTAAACAATCGCGCTAACGCAAAAATCAATCCAAACTTCAGCAGCACCGGAATCGTTAGCAGCACAAGAATCAACCACCCGTATTCGACCATCAAGCCTAAGTTCAACAGCATGCCGACCGTCACGAAGAACAATCCGAGTAAGACATCACGAAACGATTTGATGTCTTCTTCCACTTGATGCTTGTACTCAGTTTCTGAGATCAACATGCCTGCGACAAAGGCACCAAGGGCCAATGACAATCCAGCCTTCTCCGTGAGCCAAGCTGCACCCAAAGTGAACAGCAACAAATTCAGCATGAACAATTCTTGCGAGCGACGCTTCACTACCACGGTAAACCACGTTCGCACCACACGTTTACCCACGAAAAAGAGAAGAAAAAGAACAGCAGCGGCTTTGGCAGAAGCCAAGCCTAAACTAATGCTGAGATTTTCCGAATCGCTGGCCAAGGCTGGTACCAAGATCAGCAAAGGAACAACCGCAAGATCCTGAAACAACAAGACGCTAATGATCTGCCGACCATGCGGGCTTTCTAGCTCCAATTTTTCAGTCAGCATCTTCGAAACGATGGCTGTCGAAGACATCGACAAGGCTCCACCCAGCGCGAACGCAGCTTTCCAACTCATTTGAAAATACTGCGGCAAAATCATGCCCGCCGCGATCGCACCTAGCATCGCCACCACGATCGTCGCGACCACTTGTGCCAAACCTAGGCCGAACACCGCGCGGCGCATCGAGATTAATTTAGGGAGCGAGAACTCAAGTCCAATCGAGAACATCAAGAACACCACACCGAACTCGGCGAGCTGGTGCGTAGCAGCGCTTTCTTGCGCCCATCCCAAAGCATAAGGCCCTATCAAGATACCCACACCGAGGTATCCTAGCATCGGTGGTAAATTCAACATGCGGAAAGCAACCACGCCAAGCACGGCGCAGCTGAGAAGGACGAGAGTGGTATCGAGTGCGGTCATGAGCACTATTATTACCGATATTGCTTCAGAGAACAGCTACCCTGCCGCACTTTTTCCTAGAACCAAAAAGAAATGCCACGCGAACGTGGCATTTCTACTGGGACCAAGATACCTGATACAACAGACCTATGCCTGTGCTTTGCACCAAGAAAATCGAACGATATGCACCATACATCGCAGCGATCACGACAGGGCCGAATACCAACCAACCCAAACCCAACGGTATCGTCGCCAAGATTGCAAAAACGATGTACAAAATGAAGTACAGAATAAAAGCAGACCAGTTCTTCAAGCTGGCTTTCAAGCTCATCATAATGGCATCAATCGGTTGAACATTATGAAATACAACTAGTGCAGGCGCGAACCAAATCGCCATCGCTAGGGGAATGCACACGAGCATCATCACTAATAGAACGACGACCAAAGTGCCAAACCCCAAGCCTGCCAAAGCGCTACTCATATGCATACCGGTCGCCGCGCCAGTCAATGCTGCGCCTCCTATGAACGCGACAGCCACGAGTCCGAAAGCAAAGGCGATAACGAACATGCCTATCATCCAGAACAAACCGAGCAATGCAAGGGGGCCAAATTTTTCCTTAAATCCTTCAAACATGTATTCAACGCCAATTGATTTACCTTCAAATTGAGCGTGGCACGCAAGCATAAATCCACCAAAGAACACTGGCGTCAAAATGTTACTTGCGATAGACCCGATGAAGGGGATCATGGCAGCGATGATGTACAAGATGAACAAAATAACTGCCATCGCAATCCATACGCCAGGAGAAGCCTTAAATCGCTCAAAACCAGAGCTATACCAATCGAGTGCGGCACCAGCGGACAGTTGATTTCCTTGCGGATTGAAGCTTTCGTTCGGGGCGCCTGCGCCAGACTCCGAAGGTGGAGGAGAATAATTTTGGTTGGGATCAATAGAGTATGGATTCATGCGAGAGCCTTCAAAAAAATTAATCAACAGAACAGAGTGCGTTCAGCCTACGCTCTGCTCAGTCCAACGAGTATCTTCTATGATTTTCAATTTAACAAGGCAAATGCATGATCAAACCGACAAGCGGCATCAAAATGTTTAATTCATCCAACAAACAATTTGTGATCACTTGCTCATTGATCTGCAAAAGTTCCTACATATATCTGCTCAATTTTCTGGCAGGGTTCTTGCTTTCGCTCATTTAGTTTATACTTTGGGCATGAGAACACTAAACCATCCCTCTTCGGTCGCATTACCGCTCGACGATGCCAGTAAGGGTCACGCTATGCAGCTCGCGGTTGAGACTTTACAGATTGAAGCCGACGCCATTTCACGTCTACAGCAGCGCCTCGCCAACGACGAAGCATCCGCTTTCGCCGAGGCCATGCAGTTTGTCTTAGCCTGTAGTGGCAAAGTTGTAGTCTCCGGCATAGGCAAATCCGGCCACATCGCCCGCAAGATGGCCGCAACTTTTGCTTCAACCGGCACCCCTTCTTTCTTTGTTCATCCAGCAGAGGCCGCGCATGGTGACCTCGGCATGGTTTCAGCTGGCGATGTTTTGATCGCGATCTCTTATTCTGGTGAAGCGGGCGAGTTGGTCGCCATTCTGCCTATCGTCAAAAGACTTGGGGTCAAACTGATTGCCATGACAGGCAATCCGCAATCGACACTTGCAAAGCTTGCAGACGTTCATTTGAACGTATACGTCGAAAAAGAAGCATGCCCACTGAACTTAGCACCGACGGCCAGTACGACCGTAACGCTTGCCCTCGGTGATGCACTCGCTGTGGCCGTACTCGACGCCCGTGGATTTAAAGAGGAAGACTTTGCACGTTCGCACCCAGGTGGCGCTTTAGGTCGTCGCTTGCTAACACATGTAAAAGACATCATGCGGACCGGCGATGCGATTCCACAGGTTGGCCCCGACACCAAGCTCAGTGCGGCGCTGCTCGAGATCACACAAAAAGGGATGGCGATGACAGCGGTCGTCGATGCACAACAAACTCTGCTGGGTGTATTCACCGATGGCGACTTACGCCGCTTAATTGAAAAGAATCTCAACTTGAGTGAGCTCGCGATTAGCGAAGTCATGGGCAAACATCCACGCACGATACGTCCCGAGCAACTGGCGGTTGAAGCGGTTGAAGTGATGGAGACCCATCGCATCAACCAACTTCTTGTCTGCGATGCTGAGCGTAAACTAGTCGGCGCTTTGCACATCCATGACTTAACTCGAGCTAAGGTGATTTAATGCAAGCGCATCCATCACCAGCAAGTGCCAAAGCCGCTAACATCAAACTCATGATTTTTGATGTCGATGGTATTTTGACCGATGGTAGTTTGCATTTCAGTGCCGACGGCGAAGTCATGAAGACTTTCAATGTGCTGGATGGGCAAGGCATCAAACTACTACAAAATGCAGGCATAGCAACTGCCATTATCAGCGCCCGCAAATCAGCCATAGTCACCAAACGTGCCACCGACCTCGGGATCACGCATATTCGACAAGGCATCCATGATAAACGCCGTGCCTTCTTGGAACTGATCGAGGAACTCCAATTACAACCAGACCAGTGCGGTTTTATCGGTGACGACGTCATCGACCTCCCCATACTTTTATTGGCTGGATTCGCAGCAAGTGTGCCAAACGGCCATGCTGAGGTGCGGCGCCGCGTTGACTTCGTCACTGAAACATCGGGTGGACGTGGTGCGGCTCGCGAAGTCTGTGATTTCATCCTCAAAGCGCAGGGCAAATACGATGCCGTGTTAGCGCCATTCTTGAACGGCAACTGATATATGACCGCTGATCGTATTAGAGTTTGGTTATCTGTTGCTCTGCTGGGCCTAGTAATGCTGGGCGGATTTTGGATCTATGAGGTCATGCGGCGCAACACGGAAGATCAGGCGAGCAATGGTCGGGTACGGACAGAATCCGATTACTTCGTCGAGCATTTTAATTTTGTGCGCTTATCGCAAAGCGGAAACACGAACTATCGCGTGACGGGCCAGAAGCTCACACACTTTCCACAAGAAGATGAATTCGAAATCGTGCAACCTCGGATTATTGGTATCGATCAGGAAAAGACGCCGATGAACATTCGTGCTGATCGCGCCATTGTGAAACAAAAGGTTCAGGAAAAAGTCGGTGGGCCAATCGAAGATCAAATTCATTTGCTAGACAATGTCGAAGTGGTTCGCGCCGCGAGTGCATTAGGCGTTGAAGTACAACTTAAGACCAATAAGTTAGTACTGTTTCCCGATAGCGAACGCATGCGTACCGACGATGCGATCGAACTCAAGACGCCGAATGCCCTTATCACCGCGATCGGCATGGAGGCTGACAACGCCCATCAATCAGTACGCTTCTTGCATCAACTACGAGCGACCATCAACAAAAAAGCACAGACACAATAAAAACAAAAGCAATTGCCTGACGATCACCAAGGAAAAACATGTCTAAACCAACTACTATCAAGCTCGCTCTTTGCTTAATCAGCGCTCTGCTCACTTCCGTGGCATACGCGGAAAAGGCTGACAAGTTTAAAGAAACCAAAGTTTCCGGCATCGCAGGTGGCTACGACGCAAGCAAGAACATCATTACTTTCGAGAAGATCGAAGTGAGTCGCGGCACTCTCTATATTCGCGGTGAAAAAGGGACTGATACTAGTATCCCAGTTAGCAAGGAACACCCTGAAGGCGGCGGCAGTACCGTTATTCTTGGGACGCCAAGCAATCCCGTCTTCTTTCGTCAAAAACGTGATGGCGGAGAGGATTTGTGGATAGAGGGCGTCGCACAGCGCGTGGAATATAACAAAGCTAATGAAACCGTTTACTTTTATGGCGCCGCGGTGATTCGTTTCCTTGAACGTCAAACTGAAAAACAAAAGTTTGAAGCCGAGTTTTTCTCTTACGACAGTCCAAACGACTTTCTCAATGTTGCCAACTCAACTACTGGTAAGAGTGCACAGAATGGCGGCCGTGTGGTCTTCACGAAGCAGCCAGAGAAACCAAAGTCTGACAGCAAAACCAGCAAACCTTAATCGCGGAGTCTAAGAAAACATGACGAGTACACTCGCAATCCAAGGTTTGCAGAAGCGTTACGGCATGCGCCAGGTCGTTCGTGACGTCGCACTCGAAGTCAAAAGTGGTGAGGTGGTTGGTTTGCTCGGCCCGAATGGGGCCGGCAAGACCACGTCCTTCTATATGATTGTTGGCTTGGTTCCGTCTGATGCAGGCAAGATTGATATAGACGGTACCGATATTTCACGCTTACCTATCCATCAAAGAGCGCGACTAGGCCTTTCTTACTTACCGCAAGAAGCATCAGTGTTTCGCAAACTTTCGGTCGAAGACAATGTGCGCGCTGTGCTGGAATTACAAACCGATGAAGCTGGCAAGGCGCTTAGCAAGGCTGAGATCGACAAACGCCTCAATACCTTGTTGAGTGAGCTGCAAATCGATGGCTTGCGTGAGAGCCCTGCACGTGCACTCTCAGGCGGTGAGCGTCGTCGAGTTGAAATCGCCCGCGCCTTGGCGACCAATCCACGCTTTGTTCTCTTGGACGAACCGTTTGCTGGTGTTGATCCGATCGCGGTGATTGAGATCCAACGTATTGTGCGCTTTCTCAAAGAACGCAATATCGGTGTCTTGATTACTGATCACAATGTGCGCGAAACACTTGGCATTTGTGATCACGCTTACATTATCAATCAAGGTTCTGTGCTCGCTAGTGGTCGTCCCGACGAAATCATTACCAACGAAACTGTACGCCGCGTTTACCTCGGCGAACATTTCCGCATGTAGTTCATGGCCAAGGCACTATGAAGCAAAGCTTACAGCTACGCACTTCACAACATCTTGCGCTGACACCGCAATTGCAGCAGTCGATTCGGCTGTTGCAGTTATCCACGCTCGAATTACATCAAGAACTCGAAACACTGCTGATTGAAAACCCGCTATTGGAACGCGTCGATGATGCCCTCGATAATGCTGTACGGCTGTTGGCCGACGGCACCATCAATAGTGCCACAACACAAAGCGAAACCGAATTCGCCGTGAGCGAAAAAACAGAATCATCAGATCAAGAAACAGCGCTCAAAGTGGAGACGCCTGATGCGGCAGGTGAAACTGAAACGCCAGTAAGTAGTGAAGAAGATTGGAGTTTCGAAGACACGCCGATCTCTGGCTCCAAGAGCAATGAGGAAGAAGATGGTCGGCCGCAGTTAGAAGCGGCCGCCATTACTTTGCGCGAGTATTTACTGGAGCAAATGCGCGTCACCGTGCGCGAAGGCCGCGATCGCGCTTTGGTAGAATTGATCATCGATGCCATCGATGACAATGGCTATCTATGCGAAACCCTTGAAGAAATTCATGATAGCTTGCCGATCGACCTGTGTGTCGAAGTGGAAGAACTGCAATTCGCCTTAAAAATGGTGCAAAGCTTCGAACCCGAAGGTGTGGGCGCGCGCGACACTTCTGAATGCTTAAGCCTACAAATTCGTCGACTACCGAAAGTCGCATTCGTCACACGCCGCTTAGCACTACAGATCGTCGAACAACATTTAGGCTTGTTCGCCCAACGCGATTTCACCAAACTCAGAAAATTGCTGCAGTGTGACGACGAAGATTTACGCGAGGCCCAAGCCGTGATTCGCATGTGCAATCCGAAACCGGGTTTGGCTTATTCAGAAGGCAAGTCCGACTATGTCGTGCCCGACGTTGTGGTTAAAAAGCTTGGCGACGAATGGGTGGTGATGCTCAATCGCGATGTCATGCCCAGACTCCGCGTCAATCAATTGTATGCCAACTTAATGAAGCAACAACGCGGCGATACCAGCCTCAGCCCGCAGCTTCAAGAAGCTCGTTGGTTAATTAAAAACATGCGCCAACGCTTTGACACCATCTTGCGTGTTTCACAAGCGATAGTCGAAAGACAATATAATTTTTTCACCCATGGTGCTGTTGCAATGCGCCCCCTTGTTTTACGCGAAATTGCTGATACACTGGGATTACACGAGAGCACTATTTCTCGTGTAACGACTCAAAAATACATGCTCACTCCGCATGGCATGTTTGAGTTGAAGTACTTCTTCGGTAGTCACGTCGCCACCGAAGCGGGAGGTGAAGCCTCCTCGACGGCGATACGTGCTCTGATCAAACAATTAATAGGAGAAGAAGACCAGAAAAAACCCCTCTCGGACAGTAAGATCGCCGACATATTGGGAGAACAAGGCATGGTCATCGCTCGGCGTACAGTAGCAAAGTACCGCGAGGCTCTGAAAATTCCCCCAGTGAGTTTGCGAAAATCTTTGTAAACCAGTTCTTGATTTACTGCTGACCAACGATATATATGATTTAGCTCAACGCGCAATTGAACGTAATGAGCGATCTTAGATTCATGTGTTCGAAAGATCACATATTCGTTGTATCAGTAAGCACACAAAAGCAATATCACCATAGGAGCGCAGTATGAATCTCACCATCAGTGGACACCATGTCGAAGTTACTCCTGCAATTCGTGAATATGTACAAAGCAAATTAGAGCGGGTAAGACGACACTTCGATCAAGTCATTGATATCGCTGTCATCTTGACAGTCGATAAGCTCCGAGAAAAGGATAAACGGCATAAAGCGGATATTAATCTCCACCTCAGCGGCAAAGATATTCATGTCGAAAGTTTGGCGCACGATTTGTACGCCGCCATCGACAGCTTGATTGATAAACTCGATCGTCAGGTCATCAAACATAAGGACAAAATTCAAGATCATCAACACGACGCGATCAAACATATGCCAGACCCAGCGTCTGCATAAATCGAGGCATTGTGAGACATCAATCTAAAGAAACACCACAGCATTAGATGAATGCCAAGCGCCCTGAATCAGGGGGCATTTTTTTGCCTGTTTGCAGACTCGTTAGCCACACTCCTCCCATCTCTCTGAGGCTTAAGTCACTATCAACCAGCGGGCTCAGCAATCTGCACTAGGTCGCCGCATACACTGCGCGGTAAAATATCGCGTCTACATTTTCTCAATATTCATTGATTGCTATGAACAATTACGTCCTCACCGAAGTCAAGAATCAAATTGGCTTCATTACGCTCGATCGCCCAAAGGCTTTGAACTCATTATCACTCGCGATGGTACGCGAACTAACCGCCATCCTACGTGCCTGGCATAACGATCCTCAGGTGCGTGCGGTGTTCATCCATAGCAGCAGCGAGAAGGCATTCTGCGCCGGCGGTGATATTCGATTCTTCTACGATGTTGGCACCAAGACGCCGATGCAAGACAGCGCCCTGCTCGAGGATTTTTTCACCGAAGAATATGCGCTGAATCATCTGATTCATTTTTACCCGAAGCCGTATATCGCCTTGATGAATGGCGTGGTGATGGGTGGCGGCATGGGCATCGCACAATCCGGCGTAGCTAGCCGTTTGCGTGTCGTCACTGAGCGTACCAAGATGGCGATGCCAGAAGTGAATATTGGTCTATTTCCTGATGTTGGTGGCGGTTACTTTCTCAATCGCACACCGGGCGAGATTGGCACCTATCTTGGTTTGACCGGTGAGATTATCAGCGCCGCTGACGCCATCTATGCCAACCTCGCTGACGTTTACATTCCGACTTCCGCGCTGAATGAATTGATGAGCATGCTGACGCATACGCAAGAAGCTGATGTACGAGTGGCGATACGGGAGTTCGCACGCCAATTCCAAGAAGAAATCAATCCAAGTGCTTCGAACCTCGCGCAGCAGCGTCAGGCAATTGATCAACACTTCCAAGGCAACAGCTTACATGCGATCTGTGCATCCTTAGCGAATGACACTTCAGGCTTTGCCAAACATACGATCGCGACCATGGAGAAACGTTCGCCGCTATTGATGGCGGTGACCTTGGAACAGTTACGCCGCTGTCAATTGAAATCGGTTGCCGAGTGCTTGCGTATCGAGCGCACCATGGTGCGCCATTGCTTTAAGCACGGCGAAGTATTGGAAGGCGTGCGTGCTTTGGTGGTCGACAAAGACAACACACCGAAGTGGTCGCCTGCTTCAATTGCCGACGTCAATGAAGAATTAGTGCAGAGTTTCTTCGCGCCGATATGGCCTGACTACGCACATCCATTGGCACACTTAGCTTAAAACACAAACGCCCAGTGCAGATCTCAATCAACACTGGGCGTTTCGACAAGAACTGTGCAATTTCTTTGGTTAGTTATTTGCAAGGCAGCGCCAAATGAATTTGGCTAAGCCTACTTCAACAAACCAAATACTTTGCCGATGATTTTGCTGCCGGTGCCAATCGGATCTTTGCGTATTGCTTTCTCTTCCTCGGCAATCATCACATACAAAGCGTCGACTGCACGATGCGATACATAAGCCTCGACGGTCGCCTCTTGCTCCGACACTGCGCCCATTTTCTTCGCCTTCTCCATCACGCCATTGTACTTGGTCGCTAAGCCAACTTTGTCGGTCACATTCTTTACCAATGGCGTGAATTTTGTCGTTAGAGGCTGTGCTGTCTTCTCGCGGAAGAACTGCGTGACTGAGGTATCACCGCCGGTCAAGATGGCCTTGGCATCGGCCACCGTCATCGACTTCACGGCGTCGAGCAACAATGGCTTTGCCATCGGCACAGCGGACTCGGCGGCCCGATTCATCGACAATACCAATTCATCGAGTTGCTTGCTTTGACCGCTGAGCTTCAAGATCGGCTTAGCCTTCTCAAGTATGCTCGGTAAGGGAATTCTTACTTTCTCATTATTGAGGAATCCATCCTGCACACCAAGCCTGGAAAGAGCCGCATTCGCGCCCTGCTCTAAAGCTGCCTTGAGACCAGCATTCGCGTCTTGATTACTCAATTGCTTGAGGTCTTGTGCATGGACATTCGCGCATAAGCAAAGACCGACAAGGAAACTGAAAGTGGCAACAGACGCGCTCTTGGATGATTGCATATTATGTCCTTGTAGGGCGATTAGAGATTGGTTTTAGTGAATGCAGCAAGGTCGAAAAAGCCAAGCAGCACTGATCACACTTCCTCGATTTGAAACAGTCTGCGGTGTTCACGAATCGCATAACGATCAGTCATACCCGCAATGTAGTCGGCGATGCGTCGCGCCTGCTGTATTTGCAGTTCGCTTTGATCATGCACATTATCCCGCACACGATAGTCAGGTGGTAACAAGCCCGGATCGACCAACATGACTTCAAACAAGTCGCGTATGGTTTTCTTGGCTTTATTACTCATGCGATTCACTTGGTAGTGTCGATACAGGTGCTGGAATAAGAAGTGCTTGAGATACTTTGCCTCGCGTCGCATCTCATCAGAAAAAGCAATCATCGCGGGCGAGGTACGCACATCATCGATACTCTTTGGCGCGTAATCTCGAATCCTCTGCTCTGAAGTTTGAATCAAATCCATAATCAACTGATTGATCATACGACGTATGGTTTCTGAGATCGCACGCCTTCCACCGACACCAGGGTAAGCCTGTTCGACCTCATGCCGAAAACGCGCATATAAATCGACTTCCATCATCTGCGCTTCAGACAGCAAACCCGACCGCAAACCATCATCGATATCGTGATTATTGTAGGCAATCTCATCCGCCAGATTGGTTAACTGTGCTTCCAGACTAGGCTGCTGTTTCAATAGGAATCGCTGCCCCACATCACCGAGTAATTGCGCATTATTGAGTGAGCAGTGTTTGAGAATGCCCTCGCGTGCTTCGAAACTTAAATTCAAACCTTCGAAGGCGGCATAGCGTTCTTCGAGAGTATCGACCACTCTGAGGCTCTGTAGATTGTGCTCAAAGCCACCGTATTCCTTCATACAGTCATTCAGCGCATCTTGCCCTGCGTGTCCAAACGGCGTATGTCCCAAATCATGTGCGAGTGAAATAGCCTCAACCAAATCTTCATTAAGGCGCAAATTGCGAGCGATCGAACGCGCAATCTGCGCCACTTCTATGCTATGCGTCAAACGCGTGCGGAACAAATCGCCCTCGTGATTAACGAAGACCTGAGTCTTGTATTCGAGACGTCGGAAGGCTGTGCTGTGGATGATGCGATCACGGTCGCGTTGAAATTCAGAGCGTGAACTCGGTGCTGGCTCAGAGAAACGCCGCCCCTTGGATTGCGACGACTGCGCGGCATAAGGGGCGAGATGCGTATCGGTGAACATTTGCGACCTTTAAAGTATCAATACAGCCTCGCCGAAGGCGTCGGCTGGAATATATGGTTATGCATATAGTGGCCAAAAGACGTCGCGGTTATTGCGTTGAAATTCCGCCAGCCACCGAGTACAGGAATCATCCGAATCATCGATCCAGCGATCCAACTCTTTCATTCTTTCGGAGTCCCTCCAGTATTCAGATCCGTATTTGTATTTTTCCGCAAATCCGAGGGGAGCGAAAGAATCAAGTGCTTCGTACATAGCTGCTTGGCGATCTTTAACAGTCAATTCGAAGTACGTCCAAGCCCCAGA
>CAYWNE010000099.1:0-14840 GCA_964459555.1 uncultured Burkholderiaceae bacterium
CCACCAACACGCCCGACTTCGCACCTTGAATCACACTCGATGCGCGACTCTTGTTCGCGATCATCAGCTCAGGTGGCAGTTCAACTTCCTGATTATCGCGTAGCGCCGTCTCAACCTGACGCAAACTAAATTCTTCTTTGCCGACAGCCAGGAACAATTCATCGACACTGGCGAAGGCTAACTTACGCGCCAACTCTTCGAGATTGACCGAAGTTTTACCTTCTCGCTGCAAAGTCTTTTCGACCATACTGCGGCCAGTACTCAGGGTTTCTTGCTGATCGATCGCATTAAACCATGCACGAATTTTGCTACGAGTACGTGTGCCCACTGAATACTCTGGCGTGAGCCAATCGCGCGAAGGTCCGGTTTGAATCGAGCCAATCTTTAGTGTAATGATTTCGACGGTTTGACCATTCTTGAGCTTGGTATTGAGCGGCACCATCACGCCATCAACTCGCGCACCACGGCAACGATGGCCGAGGTCGGTATGCAACTGATAAGCGAAGTCAACTGGCGTCGCGCCAGTTGGCAACTCAATCACTCGCGCTTGTGGCGTTAAAACATAAATCCTATCGTCGAGTGTCGCCGCTTTGACTTTCTCCACCCATTCGCGTTGTAGCTGCTCTTGATCGACAACCACATCGGAGACTTCATTTTTCCAAGCCAAGAGCTGGCGCAACCAAGCGATTTTTTCATCGTACTCATGCGCAGAAAAATTCGAATTACCCGATTCTTTATAGCGCCAATGCGCAGCCACGCCAAACTCGGATGATTGATGCATTTCTTTGGTACGAATTTGCACTTCGAGTGGGCGACCATCATCAACAATAACCACGGTATGCAATGAGCGATAGCCGTTCGGTTTCGGACGCGAAATATAGTCGTCAAACTCTTTAGGGATCGGCGTCCACAGGTTATTGAGGATACTTAACACCGTATAGCAATCTTTGATGTCATCGACGATGACACGGAAGGCACGCACATCATAAAGCTCGTCGAAATCGACTTTTTTGCCCTTCATCTTTTTCCAGATGCTGTAGATGTGTTTTGGACGTCCGGAAACCTCTGCGGTAACGCCCACCGCCTTCAACTCACTCTCTAAACGGGCAATCGCCGACACCACAAAACTCTCGCGCTCGACCCGTTTCTCTTCGAGCATCTTGGCGATTTTTTTGTATTGATCGGGCTCTAAGAAGCGGAAAGATAGATCTTCCAACTCCCACTTTAATTGCCAGACACCGAGGCGATTAGCGAGCGGTGCGTACAGATCCATGGTCTCGCTAGCGTATTGTTGAACTGCGCCATCGTCACGCTTACATTCGGCAAAATAACGCAAGGACGTGAGGCGTGAGGCCAAGCGCACTAAAACCACGCGCATGTCATTGGCCATTGCCAACACCATCTTACGCAGGACTTCCATTTGCGAGGCGGTACGCTCGGCTTCATCCTTGCCTCGGCCAATGTCATGCTGAGTCAAGGTCGCTTCGCGCAAACGAAGCAAGCGGCGCACGCCGGAAACGAGCTCATAGATCTCTTTGCCGAAACGCGCCTCAATCTTTTCTGCTGCGAGCGGATTCGCCTCGGTCAACTCAAACAAAATCGCTGCGATACGTGTATCAACGTCGGTCTTCAGCATCGCCAAAGTCGAAGCCACGCCGAGCGCAAACTGTAAGCCATTCTGCTCCGTAACGATCACGTGATTTTCTAAATATGGCGTCGCGTATTCAATGGCTTGCCGCACACGTTCGGCATCGGCGGAAGATAATCCTTCGATGATTTGCGCTTCGGAGATAGAGGCGGATAATGAAACCATAATTTTCAACAAAAAATGAAAGCATCTTTAATCGACGCTCATGGGGAGCAAACTCACCTAGATCAATTTGCAAGTGCGAGCACCCTCACTTACATCAAAAATAATTCTAGTCCTTCTGCGCGGCAGTGACCACGATTTCGACCAACCACTCAGGATTCGCCAACGCGGCTTGCACCGTCGCGCGTGGCGGCGTATTGCCTTGCGCAACCCATGCGTCCCAAGCTTGATTCATGCCGGCCATGTTCGCCATATCGGTAATGAAAATTTGGCACATCAAAATGCGTGATTTGTCGCTACCAGCCTCTTCTAAAAGACGATCAATTTGCGCCAACACATTTTGCGTTTGGCCAACGATGTCTTGACTCGTATCCTCAGGCACTTGGCCAGCCAGATAAACAACTTTATTAAAAATGGCATATTCGGACAAACGTGGTCCTACATGAAAACGCTGCAACAATTTCGACTCCTCTCAACACATCATTCGAAATAAGCACCTCGTTTCGAAAAACAATGCACTTCATCTCGCTTCAAAACCTAATTTAAGAAAAACTCACTGGCAATAGCAATCTGCTCCGCTTGTACAAACGTTGGCGCATGACCTACACCAGCAATCTCAACACTTTTCGCGCGCGGACCGCGCTGCGCCATCTGCAAAACGGTATCGCGACTTAACAAATCCGACTCAGCACCGCGCACCACCAAGGTTTCACAAGTGATGGCATCGTACATCGCCCACAACATCGCCTGACCCGCTGCCGCCACTTCCGCCGTGGTGGCTTTGACGGGAATCGACAATTTCAAATCATAGTGACGCTTCCACTTTCCATTCTCGTCTTGAATCAAAACATCGCGCGCCAACTTTTCCCACTGGGCATCGGTATGCGGTCCAAACGAGGCTGAGATATCGCGTATGTACTTGAGCGCTTCGGCAAAAGTATCAAAGCGAGTATCTTGATCAACATGCTCACCGATTCGTTGCAAGGCCTCAAAATTGAGCGCAGGTCCGACATCGTTGAGCAACAACTTGCGAATCGGATTGTCCTTCATCGCTGCCAAGCCGAGACCAATCAAGCCGCCCATCGAAGTACCAAACCAATCGACGGTGTTGGCGTTCAATCGTGCTAACAGAGTCACCATATCGCTGACGTATTGTGGAATTTGATAAGACTGCGCCTGCGCCAACCAGGACGAACGTCCACGCCCAACAACGTCTGGACAGACAACCCGATACTCGTGTTCTAAAGCGCTGGCCAAGGCATCAAAATCGTCGCTAACGCGTGTCAAACCATGCACGCAAATTAGCACTTTGGGATTACTGGGATCGCCCCATTCTTTGTAGGCCATCGTATGCAAACCAGACGGCGACAGGCATTGCACGGTTTTGATCTGAAACCCCATGAGAATTAACTTTCAAAATAGTCGTCAATGCTTAGCATTTTAACGAGGGTTTGGCATAAAATCGTTATTGAATTTGGATTTCTACACACTTATTTTTATTTATTTGTTTTCACGTAAGGAAAAAAGCATGTCGGCACGCATTTTGGTAGGGAAAACAGCCTTGGTCACAGGGTCGACCTCAGGTATTGGTTTGGGAATTGCGCGTTGTTTGGCGCAGGCTGGCGCCAACGTCATTCTCAATGGATTTGGCGATGCAGCGGAAATTGCAGCTTTGCGTCAGCGCTTGGAGCAGGATTTCGGCATCAAAACCAGCTATAGCAATGCCGATATGAGCAAAGCGAGTGAGATTGAAGCCATGATGCAGCAAGCACAATCTGAATTCGGTGGCGTCGATGTTTTGGTCAATAACGCGGGCATCCAATATGTTTCGAGTATCGAAGACTTCCCCGTCGAAAAATGGGATGCCATCATCGCGATCAACTTAACGTCTGCTTTCCACACCACGCGCCTTGCTCTGCCAAGCATGCGTCAAAAAAATTGGGGCCGTATCATCAACCTCGCCTCAGTTCATGGCTTGGTCGCTTCGGCACAAAAATCTGCTTATGTCGCTGCCAAGCATGGCTTGGTCGGCTTGACCAAAACCACGGCATTAGAAACGGCGACAACTGGCATTACCTGCAATGCGATTTGCCCTGGTTTCGTGTTGACTCCGCTGGTACAAAAACAAGTCGATGATCGTGCAGCCCGTGACGGACTCAGCAATGAAGAAGCCAAAGTTGCTCTGCTCGCTGAAAAACAACCCTCACGCGAGTTCGTCACACCAGAACAATTGGGTGCCCTCGCAGTATTCTTCTGTAGCGAAGCCGCCGATCAAATTCGCGGCGTAGCATGGAATATGGATGGTGGCTGGGTCGCTCAGTAATGTGTAAGCTGCCGATCGACTGAGGCCATGCTGACTCTTTAGCTTGGCCTCGTCGGTCGTTACTGGAACGACGTTTTCTGCAGACTTCATCGCCATACAAACAAAAAGCCTGAATCACGTTGTTAAGTTCGTGATTCAGGCTTTTCGCTTAATCGCTCTAACAAATCGAGCGGTACAATCAAGTTGGCTTATACAGCTGACACATCCAAACTCGCTTCAGTCTTGGCCAAGATCTCTTCCTTGGTCACGCCTGGTGCAAGCTCAATCAATTTCAAGCCGTTTGGCGTTACATCCATTACACCAAGGTCAGTGATGATACGATCAACGACACCGACGCCAGTTAATGGCAGATTGCACTCTTTCAAAATCTTGTGCGCATCGCCTTTGGCAACGTGTTCCATCAACACCACTACACGTCCTACGCCTGCGACCAAGTCCATCGCGCCGCCCATGCCTTTGACCATTTTTCCTGGAATCATCCAGTTGGCCAAATCACCTTTTTCAGACACTTGCATTGCGCCCAAAATTGCCACGTTGATTTTTCCGCCACGGATCATGGCAAAGGAATCAGCTGAGCTAAAAATCGAAGAACCTGCGAGTGTTGTGACTGTTTGTTTACCTGCATTGATCAAGTCTGCGTCGACTTGCTCTTCGGTTGGGAATGGGCCAATGCCGAGCAAGCCGTTTTCAGATTGCAGCCATACTTCCATATGATCCGGAACATGATTCGCGACCAAAGTCGGCAAACCAATTCCGAGGTTGACGTAAAATCCGTCTTGTAATTCTTGTGCTGCGCGTGCAGCCATTTCGTCACGATTCCATGCCATGATGATGTCCTTTGTCTTCTCGCGCTAATGATTAAGTAGGAGTGGTCGTACGTTGTTCAATGCGTTTTTCCGGATTCGCATTGACGACGATGCGGTGTACATAGATGCCCGGTGTATGTACTTCATCCGGATCGATCTCACCAATTTCTACCAACTGCTCTACTTCTACCACGGTGATTTTGCCAGCCATCGCTACATTCGGATTGAAGTTGCGCGCTGTTTTGCGATACACCAAGTTACCGGCTTTATCCGCTTTATAAGCCTTCACCAAAGAAACGTCAGCAACCAAGGAACGTTCCATCACATATTTTTCACCATCAAACTCGCGCACTTCCTTGCCTTCGGCAACGATAGTACCTACGCCGGTCTTGGTAAAGAAGGCTGGAATACCGGCACCGCCAGCGCGCAATTTTTCCGCCAAAGTCCCTTGTGGTGTGAATTCCAATTCCAATTCGCCGGACAAATACTGGCGTTCAAATTCTTTGTTCTCACCCACATAAGAAGAGATCATCTTCTTGATTTGACGCGTGCTCAACAACTGTCCCAAGCCGAAGCCATCAACACCAGCATTGTTGGAAATCGCGGTCAAGCCAGTTTTGCCGCTGTCGCGCAAGGCAGCGATCAATGCTTCTGGAATGCCACACAAACCGAAACCACCGACGGCGATCGTTTGGCCGTCCGCAACGATATCTGCCAAGGCAGATGCAGCGTCTGGATAGAGCTTATTCATAGGTCTCCCTTATTTTGAAAATCACAAATCAATCAAGATTCAATCCGGCTGAAACGTCTTTCTACATGTTTGCTTTGCTGGCTCAATCCTCTGAGCCTAAAGTAGAACAATGGTAGAACAATGCAGAACTACGCCACCCTTAAACTCATGCAAAACAGACAGCATAGAAGCCTCACACCTGAATAGCAATACCGTACAACTACGGTATGCAAAAATAAGCGATTGATTGTGCAGATTCGCTGTATCGATGCGCTAAGCAAGGATATTTCACCCAGCACCACAACAAAACGACGAAGCTGAAGCCGCACTGAGGGCTCGCCAAGAACGGTGCTTCACGGTATCCTTCTTCTCTTAGCATTCTGATTATCGTATTTCTTTCCCAAGCCAAAACTGATCGCATGAGCGCAACGCCCACCATCGACTATTCCGCGATTTTTGATCTGGCCCCTGTGGGCATGTGTGTCTCGCAACATCGACGCATCATCGCTTGCAACCAGACCATGGCCAATATGTTTGGCTACGAGAGAGAACAATTGCTAGGCGAATCTTTCCTTTTGCTCTATCCGAGCAATGATGAGTTTGAGCGCACAGGGCAACGCTTGGTGCCCATCCTCAATGCCACGGGCTATTATTCCGATGAACGCATCATGAAACGCGCCAACCAAGAACTGTTTTGGTGCCATGTCTCAGGTCGTGCTCTGGAACCCGCCGATCCCCACGCTGGTGGCATTTGGACCTTCGAAGACCTCAGTGCCAAACGCAGCGTATCACCCGAAATGAGTGCGCGAGAACGTGAAATCGCCGCACTCATCGTCGATGGCAAGACCAGTAAATTAATCGCTCGCCAATTGGAACTAAGTCCCCGCACAGTTGAGATGTATCGCGCAAAATTGATGAAAAAACTGCAGGCCACGAGTTCGACGGAACTCATTAACAAGCTCCTGCGAATCGCTGGTTGAATTGGCTTTGCAATCGGCGTTTGAGCGATTTGCCTTTGGTCACGCGAATCAGTGATCCCAAACCGAGTTTCACTTACTCCATCTAAGCTCCCCCCGTCTCTGTCCCAAAGCCGCTAACCGTCCAAACTGCCAGACACAAAATACTTGGCAGAAAGCACTTACAAATTTTAGACATCGATATATTCAAATACACAACAAAATCAATATGGAAACGATTCCATTTTCTACAAAAGCGTGCTAATCTCAGTGCGTGAAATCGTTTTCAAAACGTACATCTAGAAGATTCATCGTGACTGCTCTCCGCAATTTCAGTGATATCGAATTCCTTGTGTCTGCTCTTGATACGGTGGAAATCGGCATGCTGATCTCTGGGCCAGCTGCTCAAAATCGCCTCGATTGCATTTCTTGAAAACCTTCACTTCATCTTCGGCTCAGCACTGAAGATGAATAAGCAAGTGCTCAAATGTACGGGTAATGAGTCCAAGATCGTCCGGACCGTTCGCAAACTCAATCACCGTGCCCCCCAATGTTTGATCACTCCATCCTTGCAATGGGTTCAAAAATGCTGGTTCTGTTTTTTATTTTTTAATAATCAGACGGAAAGGAAAGCGATCGTTTTCATAGGCAAACAAAGCTAAAGTGGGTGAAACCAAAGCTCATTTAAGACTGGACTTTGTCATGCAAGTGATCGCACACCAAGACGTCGTATAAAGAGAGAGACAAAATGAACATACTAAGCATGATCACTTCCAATAGACGCACACCACAGAGCAAACAGTCGCAAACACGTGGGCAGCGCGCGCAATCGCAGTCAGATCAAATTACGTCAGAATCACCGGCGCCTAGTTCCGCATTTTCACGGATAGGACACAGCCTGCAATTGAGCCTGATCGGCCTCGCCTTCTGTACAGCATTTGATGCCAGTGCAGTGCAACCATTGAGCACCAGCGGCAACAAAGTGCTGGCTGGTGGTCAAGTAGCGAGCTTCGCCGGCAATAGTCTATTCTGGAGTAACAATAATTGGGGCGGTGAAAAATTCTATAACGCTGGCGTGGTTTCTACGCTAAAGCGCGATTGGAAATCGAATATCGTGCGCGCTGCAATGGGTGTCAACGATGATGGCGGCTATTTGCAAGATCCAGTCGCTAACAAGAATCGTGTCAAAACCGTGGTTGATGCAGCGATTGCCAATGACATGTATGTGATCATCGATTGGCACACGCATCATGCAGAAGACTACCAAGCGCAATCCATCGCCTTCTTCCAAGAAATGGCGCGCACTTACAAGGGCTATCCCAATGTCATCTATGAAATCTACAATGAGCCTTTGCAGATTTCTTGGAGTGGCACCATCAAGCCCTACGCAAATGCGGTGATTGCGGCGATCCGTGCGATCGATCCGAATAACCTCATCATCGTTGGTACGCCGCAGTGGTCACAAAAGGTCGATGAAGCTTCACGCGATCCGATCACCGGTTACAAAAACATCGCCTACACCCTGCACTTTTATGCGGGTAGCCATGGACAATACTTGCGCGATTGGGCCACGACTGCGCTCAACAACGGCATTCCGCTCTTCGTCACAGAATGGGGTTCCGTTAATGCATCGGGCGACGGTGGCGTCAATGCTGGCGAAACGGCTGCATGGGTCGACTTCATGAAACGCAATAACATCAGCAATGCCAATTGGTCACTGAATGACAAAGCAGAAGGCTCTTCCGCCTTGGTTCCTGGCGCGAGCCCAAGCGGCAACTGGAGTAACTCCCAATTAACAGCATCTGGCAGTCTCGCCAAAAGTATCATTTCCAGTTGGCCAGGTAGCCCGAACACCTGCACCACCGTGAGTTTACCTGGAACAGTTGAAGCTGAATCCTATTGCTCGATGTCAGGGGTGCAAACCGAAACCACCAGTGACAGCGGTGGTGGACAAAACGTCGGCTACATCGATAGCGGTGATTGGATGAGCTATAGCGTAGACATCCCAGCAGCAGGCACATACAAAGTCAGCTATCGCGTCGCCAGCCCAAATAGCAATGGAGTGATTCAACTTGAGCAAGCCGGCGGATCACCAGTCTATGGCAGCCTCAGCGTCCCTTACACCGGCGGTTGGCAAACGTGGAGCACCATCAGCCATACCGTCAATCTCGCTGCGGGTAAACAAAACCTCGCCACCTCTGCCAAAACCGGTGGTTTCAATTTGAACTGGATTAAGTTTGAATCGAATACACCGCCGAGCGATGGCATGACGATCCAAGGGGAAGACTATTTGGTCATGAGCGGTGTTAAATTGGAAAACACAAGCGACGCCGGAGGCGGCCTCAACGTTGGCTATATCGATGCCGGTGATTGGATGTCCTACCCTGCCGTATCCATCCCAACCACGGGCACCTACACTGTTGAATATCGAGTGGCAAGTTTAAATGGCGGCGGCAACCTCAGTTTTGAAGAAGCCGGCGGCACGCCATCATATGGCTCCATCAACATTCCATCGACCGGAGGATGGCAAAATTGGACCACTATTCGCCACATGGTCAACATCACTGCTGGCAGCCACAAATTCGGTATCAAAGCCAACAACGGTGGTTGGAATTTGAATTGGTTCCGGATTACGAAAGTGAACTAAGAATTCACATTCGACTGACTGTCCATTAAAAAGGGTGTATGCGCCTAACACATACACCCTCAAAAAACGACATCACAAGATGACTAGCGTTAAGCGGTCGCTTCGGCCACATGAAACAAGCCCCAACCATGCCCATCAAGATCAACAAAACTGTGCGAGTACATAAAGCCTAGATCTTCTGCTTGATCATAGGTACTGCCGCCTGCAGCCAAGGCCTTGGCGACTAAGCTATCGACTTCTTCGCGACTTTCGCACTGCAAATTGATAAGCACTTCCACGGCTTTGCTGGTATCGCAAATTTCCTTAGGCGTAAAATCTTTGAAGCGCTTATGACTCGTCATCATCAAAAAAATCGAATCACTGATGACAATACAAGCGCCCTCATCACCCGAGAATTTCGAATCACTTTGAAAGCCAACGGCTTCGAAGAAAGCCTTGGATTTGGCGACGTCCGCAACCGGCATATTGAGGTAAATCTTTTTGCTCATTGCTTCTCCCTGAGGCATACAACACTAAGAAATCAAGCCTTGAAAAATTAGGTCACACTCAAACCATCATCAGCGGCGATGATGGAGCCATTGATGAAACGCGACTCTTCGGCAGCCAACAGCAATAGCAAACCATCGAGGTCCTCTGGCGTACCAACACGCTTGCGTGGCAGCATGTCAATCAAGCGTTTGCCTTGCTCAGTCTGGAAATGCTCAGAATTGATTTCGGTCTCGATGTAACCTGGACAAATCGCATTGACATTAATGCCGAACTTGCCCCACTCCACCGCCATCGCCTTCGTCATTTGCACCACTGCCGCTTTACTCATGCAATAAATTCCCAACTGAGGAATCACACGCAACCCAGCGACTGAAGCGATATTGATGATGCGATGCTGTTTTTTGTGATCGCCTTTGTAGCGCGCAATCATGCGCTTCGCCACTTCTTGGGCAACAAAGAAGGCGCCGCGCTGATTGGTATCCATCACGTAAGCGTAGTCGTCAGGGCTCACATCGACTAATTTTTGTTGGGTCGACACACCTGAATTATTGATCAAAATATCGATCGGCCCTGCTTCAGTTTCTGCGTGAGCGACTGCCGATTTGATGCTGGCGTAATCAGTGACATCCAAAGCCACCACGTGTGCCGCACCACCGTCTGCTTCGATTTCCGCGCGCAATTCTTTGAGTCGCTCGGTGCGGCGCGATGCCAATACCACCTCCGCCCCCGCCATCGCCAAGACCTTGGCGAAACGCTCGCCCAAACCGCTTGATGCACCAGTAATTAAAGCGACTTTACCTTCGAAATTAACTTCGATTCCCATGAAATTCTCCGAGCACAATTAAACGTAGTTTTGCATCATACCCGCATTTGTGAACTTGATGGCAAGCTCGCGACGGAAGATTTGTTCTAGGTGCCTACCACCATTATCTCGGTGCACGACACAAGATTGCTGTGGTAAAGCTTGTCTTGACACGTGCTATTTGTCGAAACTGCTGTAGCAAAAAAGAGGCAAGCGCGGAAAAATCTGGGATAATTCGGGCATAGCAAAAACAACATACTGCGCGCTTTAGAAATTCACCACTAGTTTTTCGTCTTGCAGAAATAACGGACTCCCCATAAGATCCGATATTCAAATTAGCACGCTCGTTCCTTTTTCTTGGAAAGAACACACACTATGACCACTTCCTCACAAAATCTCTTAGAAGAATACGGCCCACGTGACGCCATGGAATACGACGTTGTCATCGTCGGCGGCGGCCCAGCTGGCTTGTCTGCCGCAATCAAGCTCAAACAGCTTGCAAGTGAAACCGGTAAGGACATCTCGGTGGTCGTATTGGAAAAAGGAAGTGAACCGGGCGCGCATATTTTGTCGGGCGCGATCATGGATCCAAAGGCCCTGACCGAACTCTTCCCGAATTGGAAAGAACTAGGCGCGCCCCTGAACACGCCTGTTACTGAAGATGAAATTTTGGTGTTGACGGAGACTAGCGCCTATCGCACACCAAACTGGTTGGTACCAAAGTGCTTCCACAATGAAGGCAACTACATCATCTCTCTCGGCAATGTCACACGTTGGTTGGCACAACAAGCGGAAGCGCTCGGCGTAGAAGTCTTCCCAGGTTTCACTGCTGCGGAAGTGCTGTATAACGATGATGGCTCAGTCAAAGGCGTCGCCACTGGCAATATGGGTGTCAATCGCGAAGGCGAAGCTTCACCATCGTTCCAGATCGGTATGGAATTGCATGCGAAGTACACTTTGTTCGCAGAAGGCGCTCGCGGTCATCTCGGCAAACAAATGATCGCCAAATACGAATTGGACAAAGGCAAAGATCCGCAATCCTACGGTATCGGTATCAAAGAGTTGTGGGAGATCGATCCTAAGCATCACAAGCCTGGTTTGGTAGTTCACACCACTGGCTGGCCGATGTTTAACGAATACGCTGGTTCTTTCTTGTATCACCTCGAAAACAATCAAGTGGCAGTCGGCTATGTCGTTGGCTTGGCTTATGAGAATCCATACATTTCACCGTTCGAAGAATTCCAACGTTTCAAAACCCATCCTGCAATTCGCACTTATTTCGAAGGTGCGAAACGCTTGTCCTACGGTGCTCGCGCAATCACTGCTGGTGGTTTGCAATCTTTACCTAAGCTGACTTTCCCGGGCGGTGCATTGATTGGTTGTGACGCTGGCTTCCTGAATATGAGCCGTATCAAAGGTAGCCATGCGGCGATCAAGACTGGCATGTTGGCAGCGACTGCGGCATTTGAAGCTGTCACTGCAGGCCGTCAACACGATGAGTTACAAGCCTATACAACAGCATTTGAAGCTTCATGGTTACACGAAGAATTGCACGTCGCACGTAACGTTAAACCATTGTTAAAACGCGGTGCTTACGGCGCGCCATTTGTATGGATTGATCAAGTTCTCTTGCGCGGTAAAGCGCCCTGGACCTTCCATCATTCGACGCCCGATCATGCCTGCTTGCGTCCGGCTTCCGAGTTCACGCCGATCAACTATCCTAAGCCAGATGGTAAGTTGACTTTTGATCGTCTGTCGTCGGTGTTCATCTCAAATACGAATCACGCCGAGGATCAACCCGTGCATTTGACTTTGAAAGACGCAAGTGTGCCGGTCAACGTCAATTTGGCGAAATATGCAGGCCCAGAATCACGCTATTGCCCCGCTGGTGTGTATGAGTTCGTGAAAAATGAAGATGGTACTGATCGTCTGCAGATCAATTCTCAGAACTGTGTACACTGCAAAACCTGCGATATTAAAGATCCGACGCAAAATATCGTGTGGGTGACACCTGAAGGTGGTGGTGGTCCTAACTACTCGAGTATGTAATTGATTTTGAGGCGAACTCTTTGATGCGATTTGACTGTGATCGCATCAGAGCTGTCCACTTGTCAGCGATAAGACTCAGTAAAGAAAGCCGCAGGATTTGCGGCTTTTTCATTTGCGATCAAACTTCCATGTATTTGGAACGCTCGCAGCTAGATCCTAGGACTCCAACTCCCTTGCATAATCTTTTCCAACCAGAACGCACCGATCACCGTTTTTACGTCGGTGATCAATCCTTGCCGCACACATTCCATAACTTCACTGACGGGGACGCGGAAGGTTTCTAGGAATTCTTCAGCATCCAATTGCGCTTCGCCCGCTGTGAGGCCACGTGCCAAATAAATATCGAGATGCTCGTCTGAATAAGCAATTGCATTATGAATCGTACAGACGAAGGACCAGTCACTGGCCGTGTAGCCAGTTTCTTCTTTCAATTCACGCTTGGCACATTCGAGATGATCTTCGCCCGGGTCGATTTTGCCAGCGGGGAATTCCAAGAACACTTGATTCAAGGGGTAACGAAATTGGCGTTCGAGTAAGACGCTGCCGTCTTCAAGCAAAGGAAGAATCACGACTGCACCGGGATGCTTGATGTATTCGCGCGTGACCGTTTGTCCATCCGGTAAGGTCACGAGATCTTTCTCAACATGCAAAAAACTGCCTTGATAGGCACGAGCCGTACTCTGTTTGATCTCAGCTAATTGAGGATTTTCTTCCGCACTGAGTTCTAGAAATTTGGGAGGAATAGAACTCATTTCTATCTATTATTTTTTCAAGTAACGATAAATGAAGCCTGGAAAGGCAAACACTAGAAACATACAGAAGGTCACTGCGTAGAATTCCCACGACTGCGGAAAACGATTACCAAGATTCGCTTCCATCGCAAAGCCGAGACCACCGATCAAAAAGTAGTACACGACTAATTCGAGCAGCCGTAACCAAAATGGTTTTTGCGGCAAGCGCTGCAGAGTAACGAGCGCAAACAAGCGTTCGGAAAGAAAAGGAAGACTCGCAAAGACGAGTGCCAAAACGATCACAACATAACTAAAAAGCGAAACGTTCACTGACACTCACCAATGTAAAGACGGAGTTGGAATCCAAAAACTTAGGACGCCAAAGCACTTCTGATGGCTTCAACACAGCTTCCCAACAAGGAACCTGGCATCATACCGAGGAACAAAACTGCGAGGCCATTGACGCTCAACACCAGCTTCATATCGAAACTCGCCGTGATAGGAGATTCATCTTGTGGCTCATCAAAATACATCACTTTGACGATACGCAAATAATAGAAGGCGCCAATCAGCGAGAACAGTACTGCGGTCACGGCCAACCATACCTGACCTGCAGCAACAGCGGAACTCACAACCGCCAATTTCGCCGAGAAGCCCATCAAAGGTGGAATACCAGCCAAGGAGAACATCAATAACAACATGATGAACGCAAACCACTTACTGCGTTTGTTCAAGCCTTTGAGATCGGCGATCTCTTCCGCTTCGAATCCTTTACGGGACAACAATAAGATCATGCCGAATGTTCCTAATGTCGTCATCACATAGGTGATCGAGTAAAACATCGACGCACTGTAAGCCTCGACCGCCAAAGCTGGACTCGCATTCGAAACACCAGAAGCAAAGCCCAATAACATGAAGCCCATCTGTGAAATCGTCGAGTAAGCCAACATACGTTTCAAGTTGGTCTGAGCAATCGCCGTGATATTACCAACAGCCATCGACAATACTGCCAACACAATCAGCATTTGCTGCCATTGGATCACTTGTGGGAACAGTCCCTCTGCCAAAATACGATAGCAGATTGCGAAGGCTGCTAATTTCGGTGCACCACCCAAGAGCAATGTCACAACTGTTGGCGAACCTTGATAAACGTCAGGTACCCACATGTGGAAAGGAACCACGCCGAGTTTGAAAGCCAAACCTGCAACCACGAAAACAATACCAAAAGTCAGGATGGTTTTATTGGCAGTCAACTTAGCCGCTTCGACCGCAATCGCGTTCAAATTCAAGGTACCCGTTGCGCCGTAGATCATGGAAATGCCGTACAACAAGAAACCAGAGGCCAAAGCGCCGAGCACAAAATATTTCATCGCCGCTTCAGTGGAGACGGTGTGATCGCGACGCAGGGCAACCAGCGCGTACAAAGCCAAAGACATCAACTCCAAACCGAGATAGATCACCAGCATGTTATTACCGGAAATCATCACCATTTGACCC